>NZ_AGVX02000391.1 GCF_000239155.1 Actinoalloteichus spitiensis RMV-1378 | reverse complement strand
GGAGGGGCGGCACGGTCGGGGCCGGCGGGCGCGGGACGCGGTGGCGGGCGGCTCGGGATCCCGGGCCGGTGCCCGGAAACTCGGCGGTCCCCCCTCGATCGGCGGTCCGGCGAATCCGTCGGGCGTCGGTCCCCACCGCCGGACCGCCCCCGTTATCCCCGCGTCGAGCGCACGTCCCCCACGGAACCGCAATTCCCCGGCCCGAACGGTCGAATTCCGCCGCTCACTCACGCGTGCTCCGGCGTGGCGCGCGGAACACGCTGCTCGCAGACTGGTTGACGCGGAATTCCAGCACAGCCGACTGGCGCCATATCGACTTCCTGCACGGCACCTCCTGCTGAGAAGGACTGATCGATGAACCCAGAAAACTGTTCGGGCCGTGGGAGCACGAGAAGACGGATGGGAATCCTGGCGGCCTCCGCCGCCGTCGTCGCCGGCCTCGCGACGGCACCCATCGCACCGGCCGTCGACGGCGGGGCACGCGCCGTGTCCGCCCCCCACCCGCTCTTCCACCTCCCCTTCCCGTGCGGGGAGACCTGGCGGGCCTACACCCACACCGGGCACGCCTACCCGGACGCGCAACTGGACTTCGGTCAGGGCAGCCCGCCGGACGGCCGGCAGGTCGTGGCCGCCAGGGCCGGGACGGTCGCCGAGAACGGCGTGTACGGCGACGGGTCCTCGTACCTGGTCCTGGACCACGGGGACGGGTGGTCCACCCGGTACGTCCACATGCGGACGGCCTCGATGGCGCGGACCGGCAGCGTCGTGCGGTCCGGCGATCCGATCGGCGAGGTGGGTGATGTGGGCTCCGCCGGCCAGTTCCACCTGCATTTCGAACAACGGCACGACGGCGTCCCGGTTCCGATCCGCTTCGACGACGAACCGGTGACCTACAAGTACTTCCCGGAGTACGTGACCCTGGTGAGCGGGAACTGCGGCGGAGAACCCTCGGAACCGGAGCCGGTGGCCCCGCCGGAACCGGCTCCGCAACCGCCGGCCCCGGAACCGGTCGCCCCGCCCCGGCCGGCGGACGACCAGGTCCAGGACGCCCGTCCTCCCGCCCCGGCGGCCCCGCTCCCCGCCCACCGCCCGACGTCCGCTCCCGAACCCGACGTGCCCAGCGGGGCCGGAGCCGGTGGCGACACGGCCCCACCGGCCGCCCCGGCCCGGCCGGCCCTCGACCACCTTCTGGGCCAGCGCGACGCCTACCGCTTCACACCGACGATGCCCGAGTTCGCGCGCCCCTGGGAGGGGACGGAGGGCTGACCGGCCGACCGGGGTGGGACGGCGGCGCGCCGTCGTCCCACCGGCTCGTCCTCGCTCAGCCCCGGCGGCGGGCGAAGAACCGGTCGCCGGACCGTTCGAGGCTCAGGTCCTGCCCGAAGGTCGCGCTCAGGTTCTCCTCGGTGAGGACCTCGTCGAGCAGGCCCTGCGCGACCACCGCGCCGTCCCGCAGCAGCATCGCGTGGGTGAACCCGGGCGGGATCTCCTCCACGTGGTGGGTGACGAGCACCATCGCGGGGGCGTCCGGGTCGAGGGCGAGCTGGCTCAGCCGCGCGACCAGGTCCTCCCGGCCGCCCAGGTCGAGGCCGGCCGCCGGCTCGTCGAGCAGCAACAGCTCCGGGTCGGCCATCAGCGCCCTGGCGATCAGGGTCCGCTTGCGCTCCCCCTCCGAGAGGGTGCCGAACGGGCGGTCGGCGAGGTGCCCGACGCCGAGCGCGGCCAACAGCTCCTCCGCCCGACCGGTGTCGAGCTCGTCGTACCGCTCGCGCCACCGCCCGATGACGGCGTAGCTGGCGCTCACGACCACGTCCCGGACGATCTCCTCGCCGGGAACCCGCTGCGCGGTCGCCGCCGAGCACACGCCGATCCTCGGTCGCAGCTCGAAGACGTCCACTCCGCCCAGCCGCTCCTCCAACAGGTGGACCGTGCCGCTGGACGGGTGCATCTCCGCCCCGGCCAGCCTGATCAGCGTGGTCTTGCCCGCGCCGTTCGGCCCGAGGACCACCCACCGCTCGTCGAGTTCGACGCTCCAGTCCACCCCGGACAGCAGGTCGTTGCGGTTGCGCCGCACCCCGACCCCGTCCATCCGGATCACGAGGTCGGTCACGTCCACCGCCTCGGCGTCGCTGTCCTCGCCGCGCTGCCGCGGCCCTACGTTCGTCGCGCCCTGCAAGCCCCGGTCGGTCACCCACCCATTGTGACGGCCGGGGCCAGCGCACTTCCCGATCGGGTGCCCCACTGCTCCAGGTAGCCGCCCCGACACGCCGCCGCACCGGCGCGGCCCCCGGTGCCCCCGCCGGGCCAGGCGCGCGGGCCCGACGGCACCGGACCGCTCCACCCCCGCGCCAGGAGCCGGCGACGGCCAGCGACGGGGACGCCGCACCAGCACGCCTCCCCCGCCCTCCCCACGAAGAGCGGCCACCCGCCACGGGGTGGCACCCGGAGTCGCGGTCACGGAACGGAGCCGGGCGACCGCGCCGCGAGAAATGGGAACAACGCGGAACGGGTGTCGGACGAACCACGTCCCACCCGAGAACGACCGCCGCGAAACACGACCCCGGTAAAAACGGCCACCACACCGGCCCATGTCGTCGACTCGACGCACGGAGCGCTGGATTCCGGCACACGAACAGGATCACCGGACCAGCAGGTCACGGGCCCGGAACAGGTACGACCTGCCCACCAGGTCACCACGAACGACGGAAAGGACGCCGTGTGGAAAACCACGGGAACAACATCGCGAACCTGGAGGCGCGCAATTCCGCGATGCGTCAGACGATGGATTCCCTCCTGAGCACTTTCCGCCAAAAACAGGAGGAGATCAGGGAGGTCCAGGAACAGGCCGCCCAGGCGAACGCGGAGGTCACCTCGCGGGACGGGCTGGTGACGGTGCGGGTCGGCTCGACCGGGACCGTGGAACAGATCGTCCTGGCCCCGACCGCCTTCAGCAGGAGCACACCCGAGAAGCTCTCCCGCACGCTGACCGAGGTGATCCAACAGGCCGGCGACCAGGTGCGGCAGCAGGTGAGCGACCTGTTCGCGCCGCTGCACCGGGGTGTCCCCGACCTGCCGGACCTGGTGGAGGGGGCCCCGTCCCTGCGGACCCCCGGGACGCTGCCCGAACCACCGCCGGAGCGCGCCGAGCGGGCCGAGGGCGGCCCCGCGCCCAGCCCCTCGACCAGCCGAGGAGGAGTTCCACCGAACGTCGGCGGCGCGCCCCTCACCTCGCGCGGCAGGCCCGAGGACGATGACGAGGACGACACCGGCGGCTCCGTCATGCGGGGAGGCCGCTGGTGAGCGGCGGGTACGAGGTCCGGACCGCCGAGATCCGGACGGAGAACACGAAGTTCGAAAGCACGGCAGCGCAGCTGGAGGACGTCCTCACCACCCTGCGAGCCGCGATCGACGCCGAGGGCGACTGCTGGGGCGCCGACGAGTCCGGCCAGGCCTTCGCCCAGGAGTACGCCCCGACCGCCCCGGCCGTCGTCGAGTACTTCGGGACGCTCGTCGAGGGGATCCGGGAGATGCGGACGCGGATCGACGCGTCCGCCGACACCTGGGACCAGATGGACGAGGAATCAGCCGACCACTTCGACCGGATGGCCTAGGAGTTCGACATGTCCAAGTGGGACAACCTGATCCCCGAGGAGTGCCGGTGGCTGCTGCCGATCGTGGTCGGCTCCAACTGGCCGGAGGGTGACGAGGAGGCGCTGCGCCGGCTGTCGCAGGCGTGGATGACGGCAGCCGACGGTGTCGCGGAGGTGGCCGCGAGCGGGGACGCCGCCGCGACCGCCGTGCTCGCGCAGATGGAGGGCGAGACCGCCGAGGCGATCCGCGCGGCCTGGACGGAGTACACCGGTGGCGGCGAGGAGCGGCTGCCGACGCTGGAGGAGATCTGCCGGGCACTGGCGGAGAAGTGCGACGCGGGCGCGCTCAACGTCGAGTACACCAAGATGATGATCATCGCCCAGCTGGTCATCCTCGCGATCGAGATCGCGATCATGATCGCCGCGGCGGCCGGGACCTTCGGCGGCAGCACCGCCGGTATCCCCCTCGCGCAGATGGCCACCCGCGAGATCGTCAAACAGCTGTTCATCCTGCTGGTCAAGGAGCTGACGAAGGCATACCTGAAGAAGGTGCTGCCCGACGTCGTCATCCAGTCGATCCAGATGGCCGAGGGCAACCGGCAGGAGTGGGACTGGGGGCGGACCGGGACCGCGGCCGCCGAGGCGACGGCCGACGGGGTCGTGAACGCCGTCAGCGGGGGCGCCGGGCAGCTCACCGGCGGCGGGGGCGGCGCCACGGACGGGGTGGCCAACCAGCTCCTGGACGCGGCGGGCAAGCCGATCACCGAGGGCATCAAGGCCGGTGCGAAGACCGCGCTCGGCGACGCCCTCCAGGGCAACTTCGACGCGGACCGGATCACCGAGTCGGCGGCGGGGGGCGTCGTCAGCGGCGCGGTCAGCTCGGCCAGCGGGTCCCTCTTCCCGAAGGGCGACACCCCCGCGCCCGGCGGCTTCGACGCGATGGCCGAGGGAATGGCCCGGGGCGCGGCCGAGAAGGTCGCCTCCAACGCGCTGAACGAGGTCCGCCAGGGCAACAACCCGTTCAGCATGGACTCCCTCAGCGGTGCCGGGGGATCGGCGGTGAGCGGTGGCACGTCGGCGGCGAACAGCTGGCACCAGACGGCCAACGAAGCGCGGTCCACCCCGGTGCCGGCGGTCACCAACCTCACGCCGGACGCCGGGTCCAACGAGACGCACACGTTCCAGCGCGGCGGTGAGGCGCCCTCCCAGGTCCCGCACGTGCAGAACCTGACCCCGAACGCGGGGGCCAACGAGACGCACACCTTCCACCGGTACGAACCGTCCGCGCCGTCGGTCAGCCCGCAGGGAGCCTCCGACGCCCCATCGGTCAGCCCGCAGGGAGCGGGCTCCGGTGCCCCTGGGGTCAGCCCGCAGGGCGCGGGAGCGGCTGGGCCTGGCGTCGGGGCACCGGCCGCCGCACCAGCGTCGACCGGCCCGGCGGGGGGCGCGGCCGGCGGGATGGGCTCGTCGTTCGGGTCCGCCCCTCCCGGGCAGGGGCCTGCCCGGCGGATCCCCCAGCCCGGGAGCGGCGTGCCCGCCGGCCCACCGGTGCGCGCGCCTCGCCCGAGCGGGCCTCCCGGAACGATCCCCGGCGCGCCTCCCGGTTGGCGCGGCGCGGAGCCGGCGGCACCC
>NZ_AGVX02000392.1 GCF_000239155.1 Actinoalloteichus spitiensis RMV-1378 | reverse complement strand
CGCCACCGGTCGCGCCCACTCCCCCGCCGGGAGCGACCCCCACCTCGCCGGCCCGCCCCGAGGATCAGCGTGGCCCCGAGGGCGGCGGCCAGGGATCGGAACCGTCCGGTGAGCGGCCTGTCGTCCCCCTGCGCCCCACCACGACCAGGTTCGACTCGGCGACCGAACGGCCCGCCCCCACCAGCCCGCCCCGGCTGCACGTCGTCGGCGACGAGGAGGAACCCCCGGAGCCGGCGCTGGACCTGGAGACCAGCCAGGTCACCCTCGCCGACGTCGGGGGCCTGGAGCAGGTCAAGGCACGGTTGGACATGGCCTTCCTCGGACCGATGCGCAACCCCGAACTGGCGAAGGCCTTCGGCAAGAGCCTGCGCGGTGGGCTGATGCTCTACGGTCCACCCGGCTGCGGCAAGACCTTCATCGCGCGCGCCGTCGCCGGTGAACTCGGCGCCAGCTTCAGCACCGTCAGCCTCGCCGACATCCTCGGCTCCCGCCTCGGCGAGACCGAACGCAACATCGAGCAGATCTTCAGGGCGGCACGCCGCAACAGCCCCTGCCTGCTGTTCTTCGACGAGGTCGACGCCATCGGCCACCGGCGGTCCGGCATCGGCTCGGGCTGGAGCGGCCTGCGTTCGGCCGTCAACCAGATCCTCACCGAGATGGACTCCGCCACCGAGGACAACACCGGTGTGTTCGTCCTCGCCGCGACCAACCACCCGTGGGACGTGGACCCCGCGCTGCGCCGCCCAGGCCGGTTGGACCGCACGGTCCTCGTGTTGCCGCCGGACGCCCCGGCCAGGGCGGCGATCCTCCAGGGCAAGCTGCGGGACCGTCCCGTCGACGGCCTCGACCTCGACCTGCTGGTCAAGCGCACCGAGGACTTCTCCGGTGCCGACCTCGGCCACCTGGTCGAGTCGGCGGCCGAGCTCGCCCTGGCCGACTCCATGCGCCTCGGCCGGGCCCGGCCCATCACGATGAAGGACATGAAGGTGGCGCTGCGCCAGGTCAAGCCGTCCATCGGCCCCTGGCTGGAGTCGGCCCGCAACGTCGCGCTGTTCGCCAACGCCAACGGCGAGTACGACGACCTGCTCGCCTACCTCAAGCAGAGAAAGATGGCATGACCGCCGCGAACCCCACCACGGTGTTCACCCATTCCGATGCGCTGCTGGACCTGGGGCGTGCCTCGGAAGCGATCACCGTGCTGGAGGCCGGCCTCGCCGCGTGGCCTTCCGACGCCGTCCTCTGGGGACAGCTGGCGAAGGCCCTGATCGGCAACGGCGAGTTCCAGCGCGCCCTCATCGCCGCCGACAACACCGTCCAGGGCGCCCCCGAGGACGACTGGGGGCACCGGCTCCGCAGCGCGGCCCTCGTCGGCCTCGGCCGCCTCGCCGACGCCGAGGTCGCCGCCCGGGAGGCCGTCCGCCACAACCCCCACGTCTGGCAGACCCACTCGCGGCTGGCCGACGTGCTGGCCCTGCAACGGAAACGCCTCCCCGAGGCCGTGGCCGTGGCCGAGGAATGCGTCCGGCTCGGCCCCACCGAACCCGGACCGCACCTGCTGCTCGCCCGGCTCGCCCTCCTCAACCGCCGCCGCGACCGGGCCGAGGAGGCGCTGCGGGCCGCGCTGGCGATCGACCCGCACAACGGCCAGGCCCTGCTCCTGCTGGGCCAGGTGCAGTCCGACCGGGCACGGGTCGGCCAGGCGATGGCCACCTTCCGGTCCCTGCTGACGGTGGCGCCGGGGCAGCGGGCCACGGAGGCCGAACTGGCGCGGCTGGGCTGGCTCACCGCTCGGCTGGCGCCGATGGTGACCGCCGCCGCGACCCTCGTGTTGCTCGTCCTCGCACTGTTCCTTCCCGACGACGCCGGCCGATGGGTGGCGTTGGGCGCCACCCCGTTGCCCGCCCTCCTCGGCCTCCACCTGTGGAGCGAGCACCAGCGCTACCAACGGGGCCTCGGCGGCTACCTGCGCATCCTGCTGCGCACCCGCCGGGTGCTGGCCGGTCTCGTCGGAGTGACCTGCCTGAACACCCTGCTGCTCACGGGGTGGTGGATCGGCTCGCTGATCCAGGGCGGGGACGTCACCCCCCTGCTGCGGGTCATCCTGGCGATCGCCCTCGGGTCGAGCGCGGTCGCCGTGCTGGCCATCCGGCGGCAACGCGACGAACGGATCTACGACGCCCACCCCGTCCGGTTGTGGCGCCAGTCGTGGCTGACGACGCTGCTCGCACTACCACCCCTGGTGTTGCTGACCGCGCTGGGCGAACAGTCCGAAGCCTGGTGGTACCCGCCGTTGGGCGTGGCGCTGTCGGTGGTGCCGCTGCTGGCGGTGGTGCGCGCCCGCCACCCCCGGGTGGTCCGCGCCCACCTGGCCGCCCGCACCGGAGCCGACCGGCGCTCCTACCTGGGGCACGTGCTGGTCGCGGTCACCCTGCTGGTCGGGGCGCTGACCGGACCGCTGTGGGTGCTGGCATCCCTCGCCCACCCGGCGCTGGACCCGGCGCTGATGTTCGTCGGCCTGGGCCTGCTCGTCGTGGTCACCTACTGCCGGGTCCTCCGGTTGTTCCTCACCGGGGTCATCGTCACCCTCCAACGCCTGTCCGGCCGCCGCCAGCGCTGAGGCGCCGGGCGGCCCACGACCCAGGGGCGGGAGATCGGGACGGCAGGACTTCTGGCAGGTCACGACACCCGGTCACCCGGCCGGGCGCGGCCGGCCAGGACGCCGGGGTGGGGTCAGTCCTCCTCGAAGTAGGCGGCCGGCACCCCGCCCTCGCACACCACGTCCACCTCGATGTCGACGTCCTCCGACTCGAACTCCAGGGACACCTCCCTGGCCGGACCCCGCTCCACGTCGTCGGCGTCCACGTGGAAACCCTGGTCGGGCGTCCAGCTGACCAACCGGGCCTGGTCACCCACGCACTCCACCGACAGCGAACCGCCGGGTGTCCCGATCACCTTCCGCTGTGGAGGCGGCCCGGTGTCCACGGGCTCGGAAACCTCCCCCGGCGCCGACTCCGCCGAGGTGCCGGGGACGCCCGGCGCGGCGGAGGGCGCCGGCTGGTTCGCCGGCTGCGAGGTCAACCGGGAGGTGATCGCCTGCTGGTCCAGCACCGCGGGCGCGTCGTCGACGATGCCGGCGCCGATCGCGCCGACCGCGGCGATGCCCACCGCTGTGGCGGCGGTAGCGGCGGCGGCCCAGCCGGCGGCGCCCAGGGCGAACCTGGTCCGATTCGAAAGGCCGTTTCTCACCATCACACCCTCGCGCAGGCCGGGTTAACGCCGGGATAAGACGATGCTAGCCCTCGGCCAGAGGCGTGCCGGCCGGCCCGGCCCTCCGATAGCGTGCGGGGGTGGCGCACCTTCTGCTCGTCGAGGACGACCCCACGATCCGTACCGCACTGACCAGGGCCCTCGGGGAACGAGGCCACGCCGTCGCCTCCGCGCACACCGCGATGGACGGCCTGCGGCTGGCCGTGTCCGAAGGCCCCGACCTGGTCGTGCTCGATCTCGGGCTCCCCGACATGGACGGCCGGGAACTGCTGCGGATGCTGCGGGCCGTGAGCACCGTCCCCGTCATCGTCGCCACGGCGCGCGACGACGAGACCGAGATCATCTCGGTGCTCGACGCCGGGGCCGACGACTACGTCACCAAGCCCTTCAGCGCCGGCCAGCTCGACGCCCGCATCCGTGCCGTGCTCCGCAGGGGAGGGGAGGAAGCCCCCAGCCAGGCCCTGACCGTGGGCGGACTGCGGGTGGACGCCCGCTCCAGGGAAGCCAGTCTCGACGGGCGCCCGCTGGACCTCACCCCCCGCGAGTTCGACCTGCTGCACTACCTGGCCGCCCGGGCCGGCGCCGTGGTCAGCAAAAGGGAACTGCTCATCGAGGTGTGGCAGGTGCCCTACGGCGGGGCGGACAAGACCGTCGACGTCCACCTCTCCTGGCTCCGCCGCAAACTGGGCGAGACCGCGCAGCAGGCCCGGTACCTGCACACCATCCGAGGTGTCGGCGTGAAGCTGGCCGCACCGGGCGGGGCGTGACCATGCGAGGACGCCTTGCCCTGCTCGTCGCCGCCACCACCTCCCTCATCCTCGTCGCGTTCCTCGTTCCGCTGGCCCTGCTGGTCCGCACCGTCGCCGAGGACCGCGCACTGCACGCGGCCAACGTCGACGCCCAGTCCTTCAGCTCCCTGCTGGCCACCGCCGACCCCGAGGTCATCCGCCTCGCCGTCGAGCGGGTCAACCTCTCCGACGACCACCAGCTGACGATCTTCCTCCCCGACGGGACCACGGTCGGCGAGCCCGCCGAGCGCACCGAGTCGGTGGACCTCGCCCTGCGCGGCCACACCTTCACCGCCGACGTCGGCGGCGGGATGGAACTGCTGGTCAACGCCCAGGACTCCACCGGGGAACAGGCGGCGGTACGCGCCCACGTGCCCGCCGAGGTCCTGCACCGGGGCGTGGACCGGGCCGTGCTGATCCTCGTCCTGCTGGCCGTGGTGCTGCTCGCCGTCAGCGCGCTCGTGGCGGACCGGCTGGCCACCTCCCTGGTCCGGCCCACCACCCAACTGGCCGCCGTCTCCCACCGGCTGGCCCGGGGAGAACTCCAGGCGAGGGCCGACCCGACCGGCCCCAAGGAACTCCGCGACGTCGGCCTGGCCCTCAACCACCTGGCGGGTCAGATCGAAACCCTGCTCCAGCAGGAACGGGAAACGGTTGCCGATATCTCGCACCGGCTCCGCACCCCGCTGACCGCCCTCAAACTGGAGGCGGAGGGGCTGCGGTCGCCGGAGGAGGCCCGCCGGGTGGAGGGGCTGGTCGAGGAACTCGAACGCGCCGTCAGCGAGGTCATCCAGGACGCCAGGGGGCGCAGCGGAGGCGACGGGCAGACCGCCGCCCGGGTGGCCTGCGACGCCGCCCAGATCGTCTCCGAACGGGTGCGCTTCTGGTCGGTGCTCGCCGAGGACACCGAACGCCACGTCGAACTCGACCTCGCCCCGGGACCGCTGCTCGTCCGCGTCTCCCCGGGCGAACTGGTCGCCGCCGTCGACGCCCTGCTCGGCAACGTCTTCGCGCACACCGAGGAGGGCACGTCCTTCGCGGTCCGGCTCCGCCCCGCGCCCGAGGGCGGGGCCGTCCTCGTCGTCGCCGACGCCGGCGCCGGGTTCGGCGGCGTCAACACCGGCCGCCACGTGCTCGACCGGGGCAACAGCAAGGGCGGGTCGACCGGGCTGGGCCTCGACATCGCCCGCAGGACCGCCGAGGCCTCCGGCGGGGGGATGTCCCTTGGCGTCTCCGGCTGGGGTGGAGCCCAGATCACCGTCCGACTCGGCCCGCCCGAACCGAGCTGACCGCCACCCCCCACACCACGCCGCGCCGCCCCTGAAGCCCGCGTCGCCGTCCAACCACAAGCTCGTGC
>NZ_AGVX02000393.1 GCF_000239155.1 Actinoalloteichus spitiensis RMV-1378 | reverse complement strand
GGCCATCGGCCCGCCGTCGGCGAGCCGCAGGCGTTTCAGCCGGAGCAGCTTGGCGCCCGGTCGGACCTCCAGCAGCCTGGCCAGCTCCGTCTCCGCCGGGTGTTCCTCTGCCGCGAGCAGCCGGGACTGCGGCCGCATGCCCTGGGCGAGCATGTCCTCGGTGTAGGAGGAGAGCTGCAACCGCTGGGCCACCTTCGGCTCGGCCGCGAAGGTCCCCTTGCCCTGTATCCGGAGGAGCCGGCCTTCGACCGTGAGGTCGGCGAGTGCCTGGCGGACCGTCGTCCTGGACAGGCCGAACTCGGTCGCGAGTGATCTCTCGGTGGGGATGGGCGTCCCGGCTGGCATCGACCGGAGCAGCTCGAGCAGGTGCCGTTTGAGCCTCCAGTACTTGGGCTCCCTGGCGTGCCCGCTTCGGCTCCCGCTTTCCCCGCACGGCGGTGTGGCGTCGAGCATGGCCTCCTCCTCGGTGACGTCCGGCCTGCCTGTGCTTTCCAGGATGCCGAGGCGCTCCCCCGGTTCCCACGTTGTCACAGGGTGACCCTGATCTTCCTCCGTCCGCGTGGTCCCCGGGACGGTAGTGCCGGGACGCGGCCCCACCTGGCCCGCCGGGCACTCGTCCGGTCGGCGGCGGTGGCGAACCGGACATCGTGGGTAGTGTTGGTCTGGACCACTGCGGGCGTCAGACCGGCGGGCCCGAACCCGGTTGGTGGCGGCCGCCCTGAGTGGCCGGGATGGCTGACCCGGCGGAACGAGGCGGTATGAAGGCGGATTCGGCGCCGGCCACCACGGCCGGTTCCCTGATGGAGACCGAGATAGCGGCGCAGCCGGAGGTCCTCCGAACGCTCCTGGCCGCCGGCCCGGAGATCCGGACCCTCGCCGAGGACATCACGCGGCGAGGGCCCCGGTTCGTGCTGTTGGCGGCGCGGGGGTCCAGCGACCACGCCGCCCTCTACGCCAAGTACCTCGTGGAGACGCTGCTCGGCCTGCCCGCCGGCCTCGTCTCCCCGTCGGCCACCACCCTCTACGGCGCCCGCCAGGACCTGCGTGACGTCCTGCTGGTCACCGTCAGCCAGAGCGGCGGTTCCCCGGACCTCGTCGAGGTCGCCGCCACCGCGCGGGAACGGGGCGCGTTCACCGTGGCGGTCACCAACACCGAGTCCTCGGACCTGGTGTCGGTCACCGACGCCGCCCTGCCCGTCCGCGCCGGTGCGGAGCGCGCGGTGGCCGCCACCAAGACCTACACCGCGACCCTGCTCGCCCTGTACCTGCTCGTCGACGCCCTGCGCGGCGGGCGCGGCGAACGCGCCGCGCCGCTGGGGGACCTGGCGGACGAGGTGCTGGCGGCGGCCGCCGCACCGGTCGTGGACCTCGCCTCCCGACTGCGGTTCGCCGACCGGCTGCTCGCCGTCGGTCGCGGCTACTCCTCGGCGACGGCAGCTGAGGCGGCGCTCAAACTCGCCGAGACCAGCTACCTGCTGACCCGCGCCTACAGCGCGGCCGACCTGTTGCACGGGCCGGTCGCCGCCGTCGACACCGACACCGCGCTCCTCGCGGTCACCAGCGCCGGCCCCGGCGGCACGTCGACGCTGGAGACCCTGGAAGTGGTGCGGGCGCGGGGGCCGTTCGTCGCCGCGATCGGGTCGGCGGCGGCGTCGGCGTTACCGGACGCGGGGGTGGAACTGCCGGTGACCAGCGAGGAGGTCGCCCCGGTGCTGGAGGTGCTCCCCGCGCAGCTGCTCGCGCTGGAACTCGCCAGGGCCCGGGGAGCCGACCCGGACCGGCCCCGGGGGCTGAACAAGGTGACCAGGACGCGCTGACCACCCCGGCCGACCGCCGACCCGTTCCGGGAGGAGCTGAGCCGGTGGCGTCGGCGTGCGGGGCCAGGTGGGGAACGCCGGGGCGACGGCGCGGCCGCCCCGGAACCCAGCCCGGCCGGAGCCCCCGGGCGGGGAACGGCCGCGCGGTACCCGTGCGCCGCACAGGCCGGGCGAGGTCAGGCGGGAACCGCGCCCCCGCCGTCGCCGTCCGGAGTGAGTTGGCGCAGCTGCCAGGCGAGGGGCACCGGCAGCGCGGTGACCAGCCCGGCCAGCACCACCAGGGCCACCGACATCCCGTGGTCGAGGACGGCTACCCCGTTGCCGAAGACGAGGGTCGCCGTCCCGAGCACCCCGAAGACGGCTCCCACCGAGGCGTTCGACCGGACCCAGTGGAACAACGCGGTGGTCACCAGCAGGGCGACCGCCGTCACCCCAAGCACCGACCTGTCCAGCGTGAGCTGGAGCCACACCGAGCCCACGGCGACGGCGCCCGAGGCCACCGCCAGCGCCCAGGCCAGGACCTGGCGCTGGGCTCGGTTGCTGCCGGGGTTGGCCGGGGTGCCTGGCATCGCCACTCCTCCTTGGAACCGGACTCCGTCCAGGTGATCCTATTCACCCCACCCCGGGTGCGGGGTCGCTCGGGGTGCGGGACGGGGAGCCGGTGGTGGGTCCCACCGACCCGCGTGGCGAGCATCACCCGGCGGACGGCTCGTCGCGCCCTTCCTCGTCCCGCCGGTGGCGTTCGGGCCCGGGGGAGGCGGGCGGCGCGTCCAGCCCCACCGCCTCCGCTACCGTCCGCAGCCCGGCCTGGCGCACCCGGCGCGCCAGGTCGCGGTGCACCGCCCTCGGCCAGAACGGTCCACCGTAGATGAACCCGGTGTAGGACTGGACCAGGGTCGCGCCGGCGCGGACCCGGGTCCAGACGTCCTCGCCGGACTCGACACCACCCACCGAGACCAGCAGGACCCGGTCGCCGACCCTGGCGCGCAGTCGGCGCAGGACGGCCAGTGACCGCTCCCGCAACGGGGCCCCGGACAGCCCGCCGGCCCCCGCGGCGGCCACCTCCGCGTCCTCGCTGCGCAGGCCGGTGCGCGCGGTGGTGGTGTTGGTGGCGATCACCCCGTCCAGCCCGAGCTCCAACGCCAGGTCGGCCACCGCGTCGACATCCTCGTCGGCCAGGTCGGGGGCGATCTTCACGAGGAGCGGCACGCGATGGGACACCGACTCGTCCAGGGCGGCCCGCACCTCGGTGAGCAGCGGCCGCAGCAGCTCGACGGCCTGGAGGTTCCGCAGGCCCGGCGTGTTCGGCGAGCTGACGTTGACCACCACGTAGTCGGCGTGGCGCGCGAGCAGCTCGGCGCCGCGCCGGTAGTCGGCGACCGCCCCGTCCTCCGGTACCACCTTCGTCTTGCCGATGTTCACCCCGAGGCCCACCCGCCCCGACCGGGGTCGCCTGGCCAGCGCCCTCGCGGTAGCGGCCGCTCCGTGGTTGTTGAACCCCATCCGGTTGACGATGGCCCGGTCCTCGACCAGCCGGAACAGCCGGGGTTTGGGGTTGCCGGGCTGCGGCTGGCCGGTGATGGTGCCGATCTCGACGAAACCGAAGCCCAGCGCGCCCAGCGCGTCGGCCCCGGTCCCCTCCTTGTCGAAGCCGGCGGCGAGGCCGAGGGGGCTGGGGAGGTCCATGCCCAGCGCCCGGACGCGCAGCACCGGATCGCGCGGCACGAACCACCGGCGGAGCAGACCGCGTACGCCGGGAACGGCGCAGAGGGCCCGGAGCGTCCCGAAGCTCACCCGATGAGCGGCCTCGGCCGGGACGCGGCGCAGGACCAGCGAGAACAGCAGTCGGTACATGGTCTCCCCGAGAGTGGTCGATCCCGCGCGTGGCACCGCGTCCGCCGGCCCGCCGGGCGGCGGCCGACGTGCCGACGGCTGCCGACAACCTACGCGGCGGTCGAGCGCCCCGGGGACCGGGATCGTCACCGCTGCGAGGCGGCGTAGGCCTCCAGCTCCGCGAGCTGCGCGGGGTCCAGCGAGGGGCGCACCGACTCCCGCGCGGCGGCGAGGTGGTGGGCGGTGACCTCGGTGGCCTCCAGGTTCTCCCGCATCGCGGTCAGCGCGGCCTCCCGCACCAGGGCCGCGCAGTCGGCGGCCGAGTACCCCTCGAGGTCGGCGGCGAGCGCGTCGAGGTCGACCTGGTCGGCCAACGGCGTGTTCCGGCTCGCCGACCGCAGGATCGCGGCACGGGCGTCGCTGTCGGGCGGCGGGACGTACACCAGGCGCTCGAGGCGCCCGGGCCGCAGCAGCGCGGGGTCGATCAACTCGGGCCGGTTCGTCGCGGCGAGGATGACGACGTCCCGCATCGGCTCGACGCCGTCCAGCTCCGTGAGGAGGGCGGCCACCACCCGGTCGGCGACGCCGCTGTCGCTCGACCCGCCCCGGCGGGGGGCCAGGGCGTCGACCTCGTCGAGGAAGACCAGGGTCGGCGCGGCCTCGGCGGCCCTGGCGAAGAGCTCCCGGACCGCCCGCTCCGACTCACCCACCCACTTGTCCAGCAGCTCGGCGCCCTTGACGGACATCACGTTGAGCTGGCCGCTGCCCGCGAGCGCCCGGACGAGGAAGGTCTTCCCGCAGCCGGGGGGCCCGTAGAGCAGGACGCCCCGGGGCGGGCGGACCCCGAGCCGGGAGAAGGAGTCCGGGTAGCGCAGGGGCCACAGCACCGCCTCGGTGAGGGCCTGCTTCGTCTCGGCCATGTCCCCCACGTCGTCCAGCGTGAGCCCGCCGGTCTGGAGGGTGTCCGAGGAGGACATGGAGATGGGCCGGACCGAGGACAGCGCGTCGAGCAGGTCCTGTTGCCGGATGCTGGGCCAGACCGGGCCGCCCTCCCCGGTCCCGGAGGGCGTCGCCTCCTCCTGGGCGGTCGTCTGGTCGTGGGGAGTGGCCGGCGCCTCGGCGGTGTCGTCCGGTCGTGGTGGTGCCGTGGAGCGGATCGGCTCGCCGTCCTGGTCGGGCGGCACGGGGAGACGCGCCGTCCCGTCGCCGCCACCGGGCGCGGGCAGCGCCAGGGTGTCCCCGTGGTCCGAGACCTCGACGATCTCCGCGTCGGTGATCGCGTCGGCCACCTCGCTCGCCAGGTCACCGCCACCGGCGGTCCGAGCGGCGCGGGGCTCGGCCGCCGGTTCCGCGAGCAGTTCGCCGTCC
>NZ_AGVX02000394.1 GCF_000239155.1 Actinoalloteichus spitiensis RMV-1378 | reverse complement strand
CGCCGTCCCATCGCCCACCGTGGCGGCGGGCGCCGCGGGTCACGCGTGAGCCTGACCCCGGGCCCACTCCCGCACTCACCCGAAGGGATGAGGTAGGGCATCGGGGTGCAGCGCGGACTCCATCCGTTCGTCCGCCGGCAACCGGCGGACCGCCGGCGCGACCACCCGCATCACCACCGTGTCGCGGTTCATGGGCAGGTCGAGCGTGGTGGGTACCGCGACGACGTCGTCACCTCCGTACTCGGCCAACACCGAGGTGACCTCCGGACCCGGCTGGTCGGATTCCTCGACGAGTCCCGGTTCGTACGCGGTGCTGCCCTCGAGGAGCACGGCCAGGGAGTCCTGGTGGTGGTAGGCGTGCACCGAGTGCTGGATCGGGTCCAGCGGCGCGCGGTCGGCGCGCCCGCGGAGGGCGGCGAGCGCGGCCGCCGCCGCGCCGGTGCGCATGCTCCACCGCACCATCAGGGCCTCGTAGACGGCGACACCGACCGCGGCGACGAGGCTGTCGTCCTGGAGGGTGGCGACGGCCCTCGCGCCGAAGCTCTGCCGGCCGCCGTCCGCGTCGGTGAGCGCGACGGCGACACACCCGCTGCCCTCCGGACCGGGGATCAGGAAGGCCGTGCAGCGCAGCTCCAGGGTGCTGATCGGCCGCCGCAGGTCCTCCGGGACGAACGTGTCGGGCAGCACCATCCGCACCGCGCCGTCGTACCAGGCCCTGGCCAGGAGATCCCGTTCCAGGATCTCCAGCGCCGCGTGCCGGACGGCGCTGATCGGGTCCTGGTGGGCGGCCAAGCCGGGGGATCCGGCCAACAGCAGCCCCCGGCACTGGGGCGGGGGGCGGTGCCGGAGGAAGACCGCGGAGGCGGGGACCAACACCTCGTCGCCCTCGATCAGGGAGAACCCCCGCACCCACAGCATCAGGGCCTGCCGCCAAGCGGTGTCGGTGATCTCCGGCCAGGAGAGCGGGTCAAGGGCAAGCCTGCCGGATCTGCGCAGTTCGTCGAAGCTGGCGACGATGTCCGCCCGCTGCTCCTCGACCCTGGCGGACAGGATGTTCTGCATCCGCTCCAACAGTTCCGACCGGGCTCGGGGCGTCGCCTCGTCGGCGGACGGCCCGGCGGCGGAGCCGATCACCACGGGAGCGCCGGCCGCCGCCGAGGTCGGCCCGAACGCGTCCGTCCGCGCCGCGGTCCGCGCGAACACCACGTTGTCGCAGTCTGGGAAGGGGCGGAACACCTGCACCGGCCACGAGGCCGGCCTGGGTCGTGTGAGGCGTCCGGCCGCGGTGGTGGTCGGTTCACCCGTCGTCATCGGTTGCCTCCTGGATTCGGTGCTGCTGCGTGCCTGTCATCGCCAGGTACGTCGTCGCCCACCGGGGTCCACGCTGGCCGGGAACGCGGACGGCGGGCGCGCCCCGACCGGTGGGTGCTGGGCGGCCCCGGGGCGGGGTTCGGGGTGGGCAGGCGGCCAGGAGGAGCACGGGGCGGAACCCACGACGCGGCCCGCCCCGTCGGGGGCACGCGCCGTGCGCCGTGGGGCGTCGCTGCCGGCGGAGGTCGCGAGGTCCTGCCGTGGCCTGGGTCGGAACGGCCGCCTGCCGTGGGAAGTAGCTCATCGGTTCGCCTCCCCCGAGCCGTGCTCGCGCGAACGGTCGGAGCCGGTCGTGGGACCCGGCACCGGGACCGCGTCCGGGGCGTTGGTACCGCCGGGTGGCAGCGGGAGCGCCCCTGCTACCGGTGGTGGTTCGGATTCCCGTCCTCCCCCGGCCCGGATTCGTACCCACCGAGATCACTCGTCCCGGACAACTCGACTATCACCGATCAGGGCGTCAAGAACAATGCGTCTGGTGACAATGCGACCTCATGGAGTAGTGGCGGGTGGTTGAACGGGCCGGGGAAGCGGAACCGGGCCGCCGTGCCGGGCGGCGACCATTCGGTGACGCGGCGACGAGTTCGACGTGAGGACCATGTCGGTCTCCGATTCTGGCCGGCTGCCGGCATCCGCCCGCGGAGTCGTCACGGTGCGTGCCGATCCGGATGTTCGGCGTGGAACGGAACGTGCCGCGGCATCCCGCCCAGGACGGTCCCGGGAAGTCGTCTGACCCCCGATGGCCGCCCTGACCTGGCCCGATCCTCGAGTGCTGCCGAGCAAGGCGCGTGAGCGCGGAAGACGCGGAAACGTGGAGTGGCGGGGAAGGCATCCGGCGGGGGGCGAGCGCCGGTGACGTTGTGTGCCGACAACCTCGGAACCCCGATCGGCGCGCCGCTGACATCGTCGGCGGCGCGCCCCCGAATTCCCCGGTCGTTCATTGGGTCACGGCCCGTCTACGCATAGTGTGCCCTTCCAGGGAGTGCTCTTCGTGGGAGGCAGTTGTGCTCGATGCGCTGGACAGGGCCGAAACGGCGGCGGACGACGTGAGGGGGGCGTCGGAGAACGACATCCTCGTTCTGGTCGAGAAGGGGAGCCACGCGCTGAGCTTCTACGACACGGACACGGGACATCGGGTGGGTACCGTGGAGCTCCCGGCGTTTCCGCACGAGATGGTGGTGGACTCCCGCCGGCGGCTCGCCTACGTCGGCCACTACGGCGTGCGGATGTCCTCGGACTCGGGTACCGGGGGCTCGGCGGTGTGCGTGGTGGACCTGGTGGCCCGCGAGCTGGTCCGCACCATCGACACCCAGCCCTTCCACCGGATCCACGGCGTCCGGTTGGACTCGGAGGACCGGTTGTGGGCGCTGAGCGAGTCCTCGGCGGTCCTGCTCGGCTTCGACGAGCCCGAGCGGGACACCGCACCGAGCAGGGCGGTGCCCACCGGAGGCGTGAAGACGCACCTGTTCTCGCTCACACGGGACGGCAGTCGGGCGTACGTGACGGGGCTGCTGTCCCACACGGTGAGCCTGGTCCGTCCGCAGGACCCGACAGCGGGGCCGGAGTTGATGAACCCCGGTCTCATGCCGGAGGGGAGCTGCCTGAGCCAGGACGAACGCACCCTGTACGTGGGGTCCCGCCGGAGCGCGGAGCTGGTGGCGGTGGACGCCAACACCCTGGAGGTCCGGGAGTCGGTGCGGGTCGAGGGCGACCCGCTGCGGGTGTACGCGGTGTCCGACGACGAGCTGTTGATGACCGACGTGGCCGGGAACAGCGTGCTCCTGCTGACCGGGGATCTGCGCCCGATCGAACGGATCTCGCTCTCCGGGCCCCCGTCGGCGGTGTCCTTCCACCCTGACCAGCCGCTGGCCTACATCTCGCAGATGGGTGACGACAGGGTCAGTGTCCTCGACCTCGAGGCGCGGGAGATCGTCGGCGGTTTTCCGGCCAGGACCGAGCCGGACTGCTCGGCGTTGCTGCCGAGGCAACGCGGCTAGGCGGGACCCCCGGGGAGGCCGGTGGCGGTCCGACCCACCCTGACGCACCCTGGAGTACCAGGACGGACGAGGTGGGCGGTCAGCGATGTGCGGTGGACGGGGGAGACGGTGAGCAGCGCCGCGCTGCCGCGATCGGGCCGCGTTCCCGACGACACGACCAGTTTCGTGGGACGACGGCAGGCGGTCAGCCAGGTCAGGAAACTGCTGGCCACGTCACGGCTGGTCACCCTGACCGGTGTCGGCGGGGTCGGGAAGTCGAGACTGGCGGTCTCGGTGGCGCGCCGGCTCCAACGGGCGTTCCCGGACGGGTGCTGGCTGGTCGACCTCGACCGGTTGACCGACCCCGGGCTGTTGGACACCGAGGTCAGCGCGGAACTGGGCGTCTTCGACCAGTCGGGCCAGAACCCCCGGGAGGCGCTGCTGTCCCACCTGCGGGGGCGGCGGTTGCTGCTGGTCCTCGACGGCTGCGACCGCTTCGTCGAGGAGTGCGGGGCCCTCGTGGCGGAGGTGCTGGCGGAGGCTCCCGAGGTCCGGGTACTGGCCACGAGCAGGGAACCGCTGCGGGTGGCGGGGGAGCACATCTGGCCGGTCCCCCCGCTGGACGTCCCCCGTTCCGGCCGTACGGGCTCCGGCCAGCGGGAGGCGGTGCTGCTGTTCGAGCAGCGCGCGGCCGCCGTCCTCCCGGGCTTCCGGGTGGACGAGAGCAACCGGGACGCGGTGGTGCGGCTGTGCCAGCGGCTCGACGGTCTGCCGCTGGCCATCGAGCTGGCGGCCGGGCGGATGCGGACCCTCTCGGTGCACCAGGTGCTGGCCAGGTTGGAGGACCGGTACGCCTTCCTCACCGGTGGGGACCGCTCGGCGTTGCCCCGGCACCAGACGTTGCGGGCGGCGATCGAGTGGAGCTACGACCTCTGCGACGCGCGGGAGCGGGAGCTGTGGGCCCGGCTCTCCGTCTTCGCGGGTGCGTTCGAGCTCAGGTCGGCGGAAGAGGTGTGTTCCGGGGACGGTCTGCCCCGGGGGGAGGTGTTCGGCGCGCTCGCCGGCCTGGTCGACCGCTCGGTACTGAGCCGGGAGTGGAGCGTCGGCGGCTCCGAGGCCCGGTACCGCCTGCTGGAGTCGATCCGCGAGTTCGGCCGGGAGCACCTGGACGCCACCCGGCTGCGGACCCTCCGTCGACGTCACCGCGACCACTACCTGGACATGGTCAGCAGGGATGCCGAGGAGTGGTTCGGCCCCGGGCAACGGGACCGGATCGCGAAGCTCGCGGCTGACCAGTTCAACCTGTGGGCAGCGTTGGACTTCTGCCGCACCGAACCCGGTGAGGCGAGAACGGGTCAGCGGTTGGCCGCGCTCCTGGCGTTCTTCTGGATCGCCCTCGGGCAACTCCGGGACGGGCGCCACTGGTTGGACGGCCTCCTCGCCGAGGACGAGACGCCCAGCCACGACCGGACCCACGCGCTGTCCATCGCCGGGATGATCACCGCGATGCAGGGCGAGACGACAGCGGGTTTCGCTCGGGCCTGGCGCGCCGCCGAGGAGGCCCGGGAGGCGGGCGACACCGAGGCCCTCCACTACGTCGACCACTCGGTCGGCACCACGGCGATGTTGGACGAGCGTCACGAGATCGCGGAGGAGCACCTGGTCCGCGCTGTCCGATCGGGGCGTGAGGACGGCCGGTGGACGGGGCTCACGGTGATGGCTCTGCCGAACCTCGCGGTGAACTCCCTGCTCGGCGGGGACGCCGACCGGGCGGTGCGGCTGTGCGACGAGGCGGTTCGCCTGTCGGACGAGCACGGTGACGAGTGGTGCCTGTCCTGGTCACTGTGGGTGACGGCCCTCGCGCGCTGGGCGCGCGGTGAACTGGCCTCGATTCCCGACATCATCCGCCGGTGCGTGGAGATCAAGCAGAGTTTCGGTGACGTCCTCGGCATCGTCCACGCGCTCGAACTGCTGGCCTGGGTGGCGGCGGCGCGCGGGGAGCACCAGCGGGCCGCGGTCCTGCTGGGCGCCAGCAGGCGGCTGTGGCGGCCGTTGGGTGTCTACCTCTTCGAGCTCGCCCCGTACGTGCGGTGGCACCGCGAGTGCGAGGAGAGTTCCCTCGCCGCGTTGGGCACCCGCCGGTTCGACGCCGGCGCCGCACGGGGAGAACGTTTCGACCTCGCCGAGGCGGTGGACTACGCCCTGGGCCGCTCACCCTCCACGCGGCGAGAAGCCGGGGGCGAACCGGCCGTCCTCACCCGGCGGGAGTGGGAGGTGGCCCGGCTGGTGGCGGAGGGTCTGTCGAACCGCGCGGTCGCCGAGCGGCTGGTGATCAGCCGGCGGACCGCCGAGACGCACGTGGAACACATCCTCGGCAAGCTGGGGTTCCGGTCCAGGACGCAGATCGCCTCCTGGGTGGCGGAACGCCCGGCGGGTGGTGATGGGCCGGGGGCGTCCGGGTAGCCGGGCACCGGACGCCCCCGGTCGTCCCGGCGCGCCACCGGTGGCGGCGCGGCCCGCCCCCGTGGCCGGCACGTCTCGGGTCGGGGGGTCCAGAGACGTCGGGGGAACCGGCGTGCTGGTGCTCTGTCGGGGGGAGGGCACCAGCGGGGCGGGGCGGATCGGGGCT
>NZ_AGVX02000395.1 GCF_000239155.1 Actinoalloteichus spitiensis RMV-1378 | reverse complement strand
CGGGCTCCTCCGGAGCGGCCGGCTGCGGGGTGAGCTCGCCGAGGAGGCGCCGGGCCTCCTCCAGCTCGGCCTGCAACTGCTCGACGCGCGCCCGGTGCTGCTCGCGGGCCGCCTCGAGGACCGGCTCGATGGCGGCCTCGACGTCCTCGTGGAGCAGCGCGACGGCCTGCGACACCGCGGCCGGGCTGACGGTCGTCGGCTTGACCGCCTTCTTGGTGCCCAACATGACCTCGGCCGTCCAGAGACCGTCCTGGGTGGACGTCAGGGTGAGTACCGCGGCCGTGGGCGCCTTGGCCTTCTTGGCGCTTCCCGCCTTCGCCTTCGAACTCCCGGACTGGGACGTCGATGACTGTTCGGACACGGAACCTCCGCTCGTGGATGGGGACTTGGGCATCGCCGCGCCGGGCGCGGCGGAGAACGTGGGGCTCGGGGGGTTGGCCGGCTTCTTCGCCGCCGGCGCGGCGTTCTTGCCGTCCTTGCGCTTCCGCCCCGGCTTCTCCAGCGTGAGTTCGCTGGTGGAGAAGGTCAGGGTGTCCTGGGACCCGGTGGGAGTGACCTGGATGAAGTCGCCGTCCGCCGGGTCGCCCAGGCCCACGACCTTGCCGGACTTGCCCGCCTCGACCCCCACCGCTCGGGTCGTGAACCAGACCTGGGGCTGGCGTCCGGCGGTCAGCTCCTCCGTCAGGTATTGAAGATCCTGCTGGGACAGCACTTTCGGCATCGCTTCTCCTTGATCACGGCGCGCGCTGTCAGGGTGTCGCACCGGACCGACACCCTCCACGCACACCACTTTCACCCGTCAGAGGGGGCCGACACCCTCAGTAACGGCCTTACAGCGTGCCGTTCCGCTCCCACCATGCGGGTCCCGTCATCCGGACGGACGATGAGGCCATGTGGGAGGGGAGTAGCACCATGGAACTTGCACCCATCACGGTCAACTACGTGCAGGACGGGGAGGACTGGACGCTCACCGTGGTTGGCGAGGAGAGTTCCCGGACCGACCACGCGTCCGGCCTGCTCGCGGCGCGGGCCCGCGCCGACGAACTGATCGAGGAACTCTCCGGCGGACATCCCGTCGCAGTGCACCTGCTTGACGGTGACGCCGTTGCCTTCACCCGTGCCTACCTGTACGCCAGGCACGTGGCACCTCGGGACCACGGCGACACCGAGCGGAAGACCGCCGCCCAGTCCGGTTCGGACACTGTAGCCGATCAAGATCAGCAACCAGCCGCCCCCGTCGGCGAAGCAGGGTCCACTGTGGCCGGTGTGACTGGTGGGGCTGATGTTTCCGGCGAGACCTCTGACCGGCCGGTGGACGCCGAGGCCGGGGCGGCGCGGACCGCGTCGACCGACGAGGCGGGGACCGAAGTACCTCCTCCGGCGACGGGCACGGTGGAGGAGACCACGACCGACGTCCAGCCGTCGGCGCCGGCCGGCGGGGAAACCGACCAGGCTGGCGAGAAGAAGGAGGACGAGGGCGGCGCCACGCGGAAGAAGCGGTCCCGCTCCGACTCCGCGACGAGGCGCGGGAAACGGGCGAGCTAGTACCGGCGGACGAGCCGGGGCGGGGCCGGTCGAGCGTCCCCGCCCCGTATCCACGTCCGCCGACTCCGCGCCCAGCGGACCAGCCGGAGACCGCCGCGACCGGCGACCCACCCGGTGCCGGGACGCATGGCCTCTCCAACCCGCCCCTCATCGCGGTGGTTACCACCCGCCCGAGCATGCTCCCGCCGTGCCGTGCCTCGGGGCGGTGACGGGGCGTGGTGGCGGATGTCCGCCGTCGTCGGCCCGGGCGAAGGGGCGGAGCGGGGAGTCAGGAGGCGCGCCGCCCCTCCGGCTCACCGCGTCGAGGGACCGACCTGGTACGAGCGGATCACCGTCTGCTCCACGGAATTCCCCTCGGAGTCCGATGCCCTGGCCCGCAGTGGCACGAAGCCTTCCGCCGGGTGCACCACCGCGACCACGCCGTCGACGACCTCCAGCGACTCCCAGGTCTCCCCGTCGTCCACCGAGTACTCGACCGCCAGCTCGGTGATCCCAGCGGCGGTGTCCTCGACCGTCACGGCGAACGCGTGCTCCTCGTTCCCAGGCAGGACCCCGAGCGGATCGTCGACGGTCGCGACCGAGGTGAACCGGACCCCCATCAGGGGCAGACCGGCTGGTCCCCCAGCCCCGGGTTCTCACTCCGGGAGGTCCACCGGGGCCCGCGCCGAGGTGCCCAGCACCGACCACTCCACGTTCCTCGTGGCCGTGGCCTCCGGCGTGTACATCCCGGGCCCGCTCGGGACCGACGCGCTCGGAAGCCGTACTCGTCGCTGGAGGCGAGCACCCCCTCCTCGTCGGAGAGGGTCAGCTCACCGGCGAACACGTCGGCAGACCCGTACCCGTAGTACTGGTCGGTGTCGGAGGTGACGAAGTACCGGGGCGAGAACATCACGTCGTCACCGGTGCGCCGTCCCTCCCCGAGGATCGTCACAGGAGCGGTGTTCCACCTGGTCGACTCCGCTCCCTCCTCGTACACCGAGACCCGACCGGTCTCCTCGTAGTTCTCGCCGAGGTCGTCCTGGAACCCGAGGCACTCGCGGGTTCGGGGCGTCGTCGGTGCGGCCCCGGAGTGGGCAGGACCGCTGCCGGGGGGCCGAGGCCCGCGACCGTTCGGAGGAGGAACGTCGGGGGCAAGCCGACGTGGACCCGTCCGCGACGCGGGCCGAAGCCACCCCTGGCACGGGTCGGGGGCGGAGCCGGCACCCGGCACCGCCCCCGACGACCTCGCTCAGCGGAACAGCTTGCGCAGCAACGCGAACGCGATCAGGGCACCGATCGCCATCAACGAGTACTTCACCCGAGGGTCCGCCAGCCTCTCCCGGGCACTGGCCTTCCCGGACTCGATGAACCGCTGCGGGTTCGCCTTGCTACCCAGCTCGTCGAGCGTTCCGGCCAACGCGGTACGAGCGTCTTCGATCTCCCGCTCGATCTCGTCGGGGTCGCGAGCCACGTTTCCTCCTCACAGCAGTGCGGACCAGGAACTCGTGCACGACCGGCACGACCGGACCGGCCGGGCGACCACCCGACGCGGCCAGCAGCGATCCTGTTTCCGACACCGTAGAGGACGCCCGTTGGGCGGGCGAACGCGCGGCGGGCGCCGCGTGCGGGACGAGCCGCCGGGAACGTGGTCTCGCTGACAGAAGCGCGCCCCCTCGCCTCGCGAGAGTGATCTTTCCGTTACCCTGTGGTCCGCGTCGGAACGGCGCACGGGGGCCGTAGCCCAATTGGCAGAGGCACACGGTTTAGGTCCGTGCCAGTGTGGGTTCGAGTCCCACCGGCCCCACAACTCCCCCACCACCGGGCCGCCCAGCGGGACGTGGGACCCGGGTTCACGGAGCGAGAAGCGGTTCCTCCCGGCGGGTACGGGTGCGGTAGCTCCGGGGATGTGCGGGGCGGGCGGCAGCGGCACCTCACCAGTCCGGTCCACCGCCGCCCCCGGAATCCGTCACGACGGCCCCGGCAGCGCGGGCAGGTCGACGAACCTCGCCTCCCGGGTCCGCTGGGAGCACCCAGCCGGCCAGGTTCCCGCGCACGGCGGCGTCGCGGCCCCGGGCGACCGCCCCTCGCCCGGGCGCACGTACTGGCGACCTCGCCGACGTGCTGGGCGCCGGCGCGTACCCGCTCGTGCTCGACGCTCCTCAGCACGGCCCACCTCCACCACCCCTGGTCCAGGTGAGCACGACACGCGCCGGTCGGCCGCCGGTCGGGACCAGCCTCGAACCACCGGGGAGTCGACCGGAAGAACGGGGATCGACCCCGGCTGGGGAGACGAATTCGTGACCAGCTGGCGCGTGCCGCGCGCCCCGGCCGGTCGGCGTCACTCAGCGGTGTGCGCGGGCGGGCCGCCGCCGCGCAGCTCGTGGCGTATCCAGTCGAGCACCGAGCTGTGTTCCGGGCTCCACCCGAGCTCCTGCCGCGCCCGTGTTCCTCGCACCCGGCTGTTCGAACCGAGGGCGTACCGCGCGAGTTCGTAGCCCCATTCGTCGACGGCCGAGTCGACGTCCCAGGGTTGGGCGGGCGGCAGGCCCAGAGCGCGTGCGACCGCCCGCGCGATGTCGCCGAACGACGCTTCCCCGTTCTCCACGAAGTAGAAGGAGCCCGCCGGCGCACCGGTCAACGCCCGGAGGTAGAGGTCGACGACGTCGTCGATGTGCACCGTGGACCAGATGTTCTCCCCGGGGCCGACGTGCCGCACGGTTCCGGTGGCCCTGGCCACGTTCACCAGGGCGGGAATCTGCACGCTGTCCCTCCCCAGTCCCCTGCCGTGGCCGTAGATCAGGCTGTTGCACAGCACCACGGAACGGACGTCACGACGGGAGGCCTCCACCACGACCCGGTCGGTCGCCACCCGGGCAGCCTTGTCCCCGGTCGGCTGCCACGCGCCTCCGGGCCGCAGGTCGTCCTCGTCGAACACCCGAGCGGAACGCTCGCCCCGTGCGTCATCCCCCACGATGCTGGACGCTGGTGTGCAGCAGCGGCTTGCCCGAACCCGCCAGTGCCTCGCTGAGAGCGACGACCGCACCGTGGTGGTCGCTGTCCGCCGCGTTGATCACGGCGTCGGCCCTGGCCGCCTCCCTGGCGAGGAGTACGGGGTCGTCCAGCGAGCCGACGACGGGCTCCACCCCCAGTTCCGCCAAGGGCTTCACCGCAGCGGGCGACCGGGTCAGGCCGACCACCTCATGCCCCGACCTCAGCAGCTCCGTCGCGAGGGAACCGCCGATGAAGCCGGTCGATCCCGTCAGGAACACACGCATCCCGACATCCTTCCCCTTGTCCGTGCATATACATATAGTGCATATACACCTAGTGCACGGACACGGGGTCAGGTCAGACTGGGACCATGCGAGAAGGCCGACCGAGCATCGCGCTGCCCACTCCCGTGGAACGGAGGTGGCAGGCCCTACGCCGGCTGCAGGCCCTCGTCGACGACGCGGTGGAACGCGCACTGCACCAGGAACACGGCCTGTCCGTCTCCGAGTACCTCGCCCTGGCCTCGCTCGCCTACTCGGACGATGGGGGGCACCTCCGCCAGCAGGTGCTCGCGGACGCGATTCCGCTCAAGCACAGCTCGGTGAGCAGACTGGTCGGTCGGCTCGAACGCGAGGGACTCACCGAGAGGTACCTGTGCGAAACGGACCGGCGAGGCGTCTACACCCAGATCACGGAGCACGGACGGGACCTCCTCGCCCGCGCCCGGGAGACGTACCTGCGAACGCTCGAGACCGAACTGGCTGCTGCCCGGCACGACCCGGAGCTCGTCGACTTCGTCGACCTCGTCCGAGCCCAGCCCCCCACCTGAGCACCGCGACGGTCCCACCTTCCGCACCACGGGAAGCGGGGTGAACCGGGGTGAACCGGGGTGAACCGGGTCGTCGGCCGGTGTGTTCCACAGGACCGGAAACGGGTGGCGGACGGGAGTTCGGGGGATTTCGGGGAGGGACCAGCCCGCGACGGATCCCCACGCGGAGCCGCGACACCGGACGTGAGGGGAGCACGGGTCCGCACGGCCGGCGGGCGAAGGGACCCGCGACCCCGTCGCGACCCGGGGACCCGGTCGAGGCGAGACCCCGGCCAGGGGCGAACCTGATCAGCAGGCAGGCCGGCGAGGTCGCCTAGCCCGCGTCCGCGAGGTGACGCCGGAACCAGGTCGTCAGGGCGGCGTCCACCTCGCGTGCCAGCGGCAGCTGTGGCGCGGGCTCGATGCCCGGCTCCTCGGCGAGCGGGTGGGCCAGGCCGGGGATCGACAGCAGTTCGGCCCCTCCCCCGAGGGCGTTGACGAGGTCCACGGCGTCGGCGCGCAGCCCCGGGTGGTCCCGCTCGCCGCTGACGACCAGCAGCGGCGAGCGGCCGGG
>NZ_AGVX02000396.1 GCF_000239155.1 Actinoalloteichus spitiensis RMV-1378 | reverse complement strand
CCTGGGGTGCAGGGCCTCCAACAAACCCAGTACGGTCCAGTGGCTGATCGCGGTGTCCTCCCCGCGCACGCGGGGCTGTTCCGAGGTTGGGAGGGGCAGATGAATCGTCACCGTGGTCCTCCCCGCGCACGCGGGGCTGTTCCGTTGTCGATCTCGATGGTCCCGGTGCCGTTGTCGTCCTCCCCGCGCACGCGGGGCTGTACCCACGGCGGACTGCGGGAATCGACGCCACGTCTCGTCCTCCCCGCGCACGCGGGGCTGTTCCATCGATCTCACTTGGGACGACCTGGACGCCGTGGGTCCTCCCCGCGCACGCGGGCTATTCCGAACGAGCGGACTCCATCGCCTCAGGGAGCCGCGACCCGTTGCCTGACGTGCCGGTGCCGGTCATCTGGTTGTTGATCGCTCGCTGTGGCGAGAGCCTGGGTCAGTTGCCTCCAGGAACGGTGAATCGGAACACGTCCCGAGGACGACCGGGCGGCCAGTGGCGGTTGTCGAGGCAATTTTCCACCTGGTGCGTCTGGATTTGGCGGTTCATCGACCAACCTCCACCGGTCCTCGCTCCCTGTCGGTGTGCGGTGCTAGAAATCGCTCGGATCGTGGGGCTCGGAAAAGTTGCCCGGAACCGGGGTTGCCCAGTCGCGTGCTGGTGATTTTCCGGCGAGGTAGAAGGTGAGTGTCGTTGCTGGCCAAGGAGAGTTCGGTCTGAAGATCGAGGTACCAAGTGCTGATATACGGCCGAACGGGTGACATTTCCCGTAATCCGAACCGGCGCGCTGGTACTTCGGTATTGGTTGAGTGCTGGCCTGACTGGAGGGTGTGGTTGTCCCCGATCGAAGTAGCCTGGACGGCTGTCTGGGCGAAGTCCGAGCGTGACCCAAGTGGGGAGCTCACGCATTGGCTTCCCTTGCACCAGCACCTCGCCGATTCCGCTGGGGTGGCTCGACTGCTCGTTCGTGAGTGGCTGTCACCAGCTGTAGTGGACCGGCTCGCCTCCGAGTTCCCCGGTGGCCGTGAGGACGTCGAGACCCTCACCGTGTGGCTCGCCTCTGTCCACGACCTCCTGAAGTGCAGCCCGGCCTTCGCCTGCCAGGTTCCCAAGCTGGCGAACCACATGGCGAGTCGGGGCCTGACCGTACGGCGTGGCATCAAGGCGGACCCCGAGCGGCCGAGAGCCAACCACGCCGTCGCCGGCCAGCGGGTGGTGCGGGAGTGGCTCGAGAAGGAGCTTGGCTTCGATTTCGCGTGGGGTGCGCACCAACTGGCCTCGGTCGTCGGGAGCCACCACGGCCTCCCGCCGGACGACACGGCGCTGCACCGCCTGGACGGGCTGGAATACCTCCTCGGTGATCGCCGGTGGCAGGAGGTGCGTGACCACATCCTCGGGTGGTCGCTGGACCACCTGGGTGGGCCGCAAGCACTGGTCCACTTCCGTGGTGTCCGGTTCAGCCGGCCCGCGCTCGCCCTGCTGACCGCCCTGGTCATCGTCGCCGACTGGATCGCCTCCAACTCCGAACTCTTCCCGCTCTACCCCGTCAGTGCGCTTGACCGGGCGCCGGGGCCCGACGACACGGTGACGGAACGCCGGGTGGCGGAGGCGTGGTCGAAGCTGAACCTGTCGCCCCGGTGGCGGGCCGTTCCGTTCGACGGGGATGTCGCGGGGCTCCTGCGGCGCCGGTTCGAGCGCGACCGCCCCCGCGACGTCCAGATCGCCGCCGTCCGCGCGGTGGTGGAGCAACCCGAGCCAGGGCTCCTCATCATCGAGGCACCGATGGGTTCGGGGAAGACCGAGGCCGCACTGCTGGCGGCGGAGGTGATGGCCCACCGGTCCGGCGCGGACGGCGTCCTCGTCGCGCTGCCGACCCAGGCGACCACCGACGCGATGTTCGGCCGGGTCCACACCTGGTTGAACAGGCTCGACGGCATTCCGGACAGGGCGTCGGTGAGCCTGGCCCACGGCAAGGCGCACCTGAACGACACCTACTCGGGGCTCGTCCGACGCGGCCGGTTCGCCTCGCTGGGGGACGATGTGGAGCGGCGCGGATCGTCCGGTCGTTCGCGGGACGACTGCGAGGACACCGTGGTCGCGCACTGGTGGCTGAGCGGGCGCAAGAAGTCCGGGCTCGCGCCGTTCGTCGTCGGTACCATCGACCAGCTGCTCTTCGCCGCGCTCAAAAGCCGGCACGTCATGCTGCGGCACCTCGCCCTCGCGGGCAAGGTCGTCGTCGTCGACGAGGTGCACGCCTACGACGTGTACATGTCCCAGTACCTACACCGCGTCCTCGAATGGTTGGGGGCGTACCGGGTCCCGGTCGTGCTGCTCTCCGCCACGCTGCCCGACCACCGCCGCGCGGAACTGCTCCGCGCCTACGACACCGGTCGAGGTGGCGACGCCTCCTGCGTTCCCGCCGGGCACCCCGGCTACCCCGTGGTGTCGGTGAGCGGTGGTCCGCCTCCGACGGTGCTGCCGTTACCCCCGGAGCGGACCCGGGTCGCCCTCGACAGGCTGGACGACGGCCAGGACACCCTCGTCACCTACCTGCGCGCGAAACTGGCCGACGGTGGCTGCGCGGTCGTCGTGCACAACACCGTCGGTCGAGTGCAGGAGACGGCCCGGCGGCTCAGCGAGGAGTTCGGCGAGGACGCCGTCACCATCGCGCACTCCCGGTTCCTGGCCTGCGACCGGGCGGAGATCGACCGGGGGCTCCTGCGGCGCTTCGGACCACCCGAGTCCGCCCCCGACCGCCCGCCGCTGCACATCGTGGTCGCCTCCCAGGTCGTCGAGCAGTCGCTGGACGTCGACTTCGACCTGATGGTCACCGACCTGGCGCCAGTGGACCTGTTGCTCCAGCGGATGGGACGCCTCCACCGCCACACCCGGTCCCGCCCGGCGGCGGTGAGCAGCCCCCGTTGTGCCATCGTGGGAGTGGAGGACTGGGCGGCCGAGCCAGCGCGGGCACACCCGGGCTCGCGGCGCGTGTACGGGGAACACCTGTTGCTGCGGGCCGCCGCCCTCGTGATCGACCGTGACGAGATCGCCCTACCGCACGACATCGCGCCGCTGGTGCAGGCCGGGTACGGCGACACCACCCTTGGCCCCAACTCCTGGCAACCGGCGATGACCGCCGCCGCCCAGGCCGCCGAGGAGTCGGCCAGCCGGCGCGCCAAGGACGCGGAGACCTACCGGCTGGGCGCGCCGTCCGAGACCGGTGCCCTCACCGGCTGGCTGAAGGCCGGAGTCGGTGATGCCTCGGAGGACACCGCACGCGGAGCCGCGCAGGTCCGGGACGGTGCCGCCTCGCTCGAAGTCCTCGTCGTCGAACGGGACGCTGGCGGCGGGCTGCGCACCCTGCCCTGGGTCCCGGGAGGGGGGAAACAGCTGCCGTTGGACTCGAAGGTCCCGTGGGACCAGGCCCGGGTCGTCGCGGCGTGTTCCCTGCGGCTGCCGCTCGCCCTCAGCACCCCTGACGTGCTCGACGAGGTCATCGACGAACTGAAGGACAACTGGTTCGCCAGCTTCCAGGCCAATCCCCTGCTGAGCGGGCAACTCGTCCTGACGCTCGATGCCGAACGACGAACCCGACTGCACGACCACATCCTCACCTACGACCGGCGACGAGGACTGATGCATGAGCCTGCCTGACCCCTACGACCTCGTGGAGCGGCCCTGGCTGCTCGTGCGTGACCTCGACGGCGAGGTGACGGAGAAGTCCCTGCTCGACACCCTCACCCAGTCCGGGACTCTCGCTGGCCTGGTCGGGGACATCCCGACCCAGCAGTTCGCCCACCTCCGCCTCCTGCTCGCGGTGTGCCACCGGGCCTTCGGCCGGGGCCTGGACGACGACGGCTGGAAGCGGTTGTGGGACGAGGGCGTCCCGCAGGACCAGATCAAGGACTACCTGGAGCAGCACCGTTCCCGCTTCGACCTCTTCCACCCCGCGGAACCGTTCATGCAGGTGGCGACACTCCGCACCGCCAAGGACGAGGTGTTCGAGCTCAACAGGATCGTCGCCGACGTCCCCAACGGGCACCCCTTCTTCAGTACGCGGCTCGAGCGGGACCTCACGCTCTCCCCGGCGGAGGCCGCGCGCTGGTTGGTCCACTGCCACGCCTTCGACCCGTCCGGCATCAAGTCCGGCGCCGTCGGCGACAGCCGGGTCAAGAACGGTAAGGGCTACCCGATCGGCACCGGGTGGAGCGGACGCCTCGGGGGAGTGGCCCCGGAAGGGGACACCCTCTGGCGCACCCTGCTGCTCAACCTGGTGCTCCCCACCCGGGAGAACGACCTGCCCGCCTGGGAGCAGGGCCAGCGCGGTCCACTCGGGAAGGAACGGGAGCCCACCGGCCCGGTCGACCTCTACACGTGGCAGAGCCGGCGCATCCGCCTGGTCGGAACCGGGGACCGCGTGACTGGCGTCCTCGTCTGCAACGGTGATCCACTCGGGCCGCAGAACCAGCACAAGCACGAGACGCACACGTCGTGGCGGCGCAGCGAAACCCAGGAGAAGAAACTCAAGTCCAGCACTCCGGTGTACATGCCCTTGGAGCACAGCCCGGAACGGGTGATCTGGCGCGGGCTGACCGCGATGCTGCCGCAGACGGTCACCAGCAACCAGCGGTCGGAGGCCTCCGACCGGCTGTCCCCCGGCGTGCTCGACCAGATCGCCAGACTGACGAGTGACCGACGGCTGCCCCGCGATTACCCGCTTCGCCTGCACACCATCGGCATGACCTACGGCAGCCAGAGCTCCACGACGGCCGAGATCGTCGACGACGCCATCTCGCTGCACGCGGCGCTGCTCGACCGAGAACTGGCCCACCTGAAGGAGGTCGTGCTGGGCTGCGTCCGCGACGCGGAGAAGGCCGCCTACGCCGTGGGCGATCTCGCGCTGAACCTCGCGAAGGCCTGCGGTTCCCGCGAGGAGCCCAACGTGAACGGTCGCCTGGGGCCGAAGGATACCGCCCTCGAACTCGCCTACGCCGCGCTGGACCCAGCCTTCCGCCGCTGGCTCGCCGCTCGTCTCCCCGAGGATGACCCGATCGACGTCAAGGAGCAGTGGCACGTCGCGGCCCGAGCGGAGATGCGGGCGGTGGGCAGCCGCCTCATCGCCGAGGCACCCCCCACGGGGTGGACCGGACGGCTCGTCAAGGACAAGTGGTTGACCATCCCGGTCGCCGAACGCTGGTTCACCTTCGCGTTGAACCGAGCACTGCCCATGGCATCCCCAGCGCAACCGCCCGAGAAGGACGAAGAATGACAGGAAACCACAGTGAGCACCCTCCACTTCGGAAGTGGGTGAACGAGCAGACGGGCCGACTCCAACAGGAGTACGTCAAGGACAGGGCACACGCGGTCGCCGGTCTGGCGAGGCTGCGCCGTGCCGTGGACACGCCGCCAGGCGTGATGCCCGACATCCTGGACCTCACCTACGCCCCCTTCATGACGCAGGGCTGGCACAGCGACCAACCCAGCGCGCAGGAAACCGCCGCCCACCACGCGATGACGCTCTTCGCGGTGCACCAGCAATCGCTGCGCAAGCACGCGTGCGTACCCGGTTGGGGGGTCGGCCGGGCGGCACGGGCCCTGCACCCCCAGGCGGAGATCTCGCCCACCGACCCGGCGGCCCGCAGGTTCGCGACGCTGGTCACCAGCACCGACCTCGACGAACTCCTCGTCCACCTGCGGGGCCTGGTGAAGCTACTGCGAGGGGCGGAGATCCCCCTCGACTACGGCCTGCTCGCCGACCAGCTCGTCCGCTGGCACCGCTTCGAGGACGCCCCTGAACGCATCCGCCGCGTCTGGGGCCGCGAGTTCCACCGGGTGCCCAACACCGAATCCGACACCACTCCGCCGAGCGACAACGAGAAGACAGAGGACGCTTCGTGAGCCGCACCATCATCGACCTGCACGTCATCCAGACCGTTCCGCCGAGCAACATCAACCGCGACGACACCGGAAGCCCGAAGACCGCCATGTACGGGGGTGTCCGGCGCGCCCGGGTGTCCAGCCAGGCGTGGAAGCGCGCCACCCGGGTCGCCTTCGAGTCCCTGCTCGACAAGGAGAACCTGGGGGTTCGCACCAAGCGGATCGTCGAACTGGTCGCAGAGACCATCGGCGAACGCTCCCCCGAGCACGCCGACCGCGCCCAGGAACTCGCCAAGTCCGTGCTGGAAGCTGCCGGCTTCAAACTGAAGGCACCCCGGAAGAAGGCGACCGAAGCCACCCCGGACGAGGCCGAGTTCCTGGTGTTCCTCTCCCGCGCGCAGATCACCAACCTCGCCGACCTCGCGGTGGAGTCGGCACGGGAGGCCGGCGACGGCAAGACCAAGATCGACAAGTCCGAGGCCAAGGCCCGCGCCGACCGGTCCCACTCCGTGGATGTCGCCCTGTTCGGCAGGATGGTCGCGAACCTCCCCGATCTCAACGTCGAGGCCGCCACCCAGGTCGCGCACGCGCTCAGTGTCCACGGGGTCACCAACGAGTACGACTACTACACCGCCGTCGACGACCACAAGAAGGCGGACGAAGAGGAGGACGCGGGGGCCGGCATGATCGGCACCATCGAGTTCAACTCCTCCACGCTGTACCGGTACGCCACGATCGACGTGGACCAGCTCCAGGAGAACCTGGGCGACGTCGAGGCCACCCGCCGGGCGGTCGAGGCGTTCGTCCGTGCCTTCGTCTCCAGCATGCCCACCGGCAAGCAGAACACCTTCGCCAACCGCACCCTGCCCGACGCCGTGCTCGTCGTCGCCCGCGAGACGCAGCCCATCAACCTCGTCGGTGCTTTCGAGGAGGCGGTGACCGCCCGGGAGCAGGGTGGGCGGATCAGCGGCTCGATCCGTCGCATCGCCACCCACGCCGCCGACATCCACGCGGCCTTCGACGAGACACCCCTGCGGGCGTGGAGTTTCGGCGTCGGTGAGCGCGTCGAGCCGTTGGCCGAGATCGGTGAGCGGGTCAGCCTCGACGTCGCCGTGAAGGGGGCCGGGCAGCTGGTCGCCGAGCGGCTCGCACCGTGACCGCCCTCGTCCTGCGGTTCGCCGCACCGCTCCAGTCGTGGGGGACCAGCAGCCGGTTCACCCGTCGCAACACCGACCTCGCACCCAGCCGGAGCGGGGTCATCGGACTGCTGGCCTCCGCCTGCGGGGTCCGCCGTGCCGATGACCTCGGAGCGTTCACCCACCTCAGGGTGGGGGTCAGGGTCGATCAGGAAGGCCAACTGGAACGCGACTTCCAGACTGCCCGCAGCCTCGACGGATCACAGGTGATGCCGCTGTCCACCCGCTTCTACCTGGCCGACGCGGTGTTCTGCGTCGCCGTGGAGGGTGACGCGGAACTGCTGGACAGGGTGCGTGCCGCGCTGCGCAGGCCGGCCGCACCCCTGTTCCTGGGCCGCCGCTCCTGCCCGCCCGCCGGCCGCCTCGTGGAGGCCGTCATCGACGGCGACATCAGGACGGCGCTGGCCACCGTCCCGTGGCTCGCCTCCCCGGCCGTCCGCAGGAAGCGCGCCAGCGACCGGGAGGTGACGGTGGACGTCGTCCTCGACTGCCCACCCGACACACCCGGGAGCGACGTCGTGCGGGATGTCCCGATCAGCTTCGACCCCCGGCACCGCCAGTACTCCTGGCGCAGCGTCCACCGGGACACGGTCACCATCCCGAACCCCGACCACAGTCCACCACCGGACGAACACCCACACGACCCCATGGAACTGCTCGGGAGCCCGTCCTGATGCACCTCACCCGTTTCGAGTTGAACCCTGCACGGCGGGCCACGCGTCACCTGTTGGCATCACCGCACCGCCTGCACGGTGCCGTGATGAAAGCCTTCCCCGCCGCGCACCGCGAGCCGACCGAGGACGGCAGGGTCCTCTGGCGTCTCGACCAGACCCCGAAACAGACCCTGCTGTACATCGTCAGCCCGCACCGGCCCGACCTCACCCACCTGGTGGAGGAGACCGGGTGGCCCGCCACCAGCACCTGGGACACCCGTCCCTACGGCCCACTTCTCGACCAGATGGCCGCCGGCCAGGAATGGGCCTTCCGCCTCACCGCGAACCCGACCCGGAGCGCCCGCAAGACGTCGGATGTGGACACGAAACGTTACGGGCACCTCACCGTGACCCAGCAGACCGACTGGTTGCTGAAACGAGTCGAACGACTGGGCTTCACCATCCCGCCAGCCGTGGGGGACGAGCCCGACGTGGCGATCCGGGGCCGGGACCGTCGGAAGTTCGACCGCCAGGGAACCACGGTCACCCTCACCCTCGCCACCTACGAGGGCAGGTTGCGGGTCGCCGACCCCGCCCTGTTCCGCCGGACGCTGACGCATGGTATCGGCTCCGCCAAGGGCTATGGGTGCGGCCTGCTCACCCTGGCCCGGGTCAGGCCGACGTGACGGAGATCCCCGGGGCGAGGCCGGTCCCCATCTCGCACCTGGTGCGAGCCGCGGACCGGCTCACCTTCGTCTACCTCGAACACTGCGTCGTCCACCGCGACGCCAACGCCATCACCTCCCGAGACGAGCGCGGGACCTTCCACATCCCAGCGGCGACCCTGAGCGTCCTGATGCTCGGTCCCGGCACCACGATCAGCCACCACGCGGTGAACCTGCTCGCCGAGAGCGGGTCGACCGTGGTGTGGGTGGGGGAACACGGCGTCCGCTACTACGCGCACGGCCGGATGCTGACCGACTCCTCCCGGCTTCTCGAACGGCAGGCGGCGCTGGTCAGCAACCGCACGTCACGGCTGTCGGTCGCGCGGCGGATGTACGGGATGAGGTTCCCCGGCGAGGACGTCAGTGCCTCGACCATGCAGCAGTTGCGAGGACGGGAGGGGGCACGGGTCCGTCGCCTGTACCGCGAGTACGCGGCCCGCACCGGCATCGACTGGGACGGGAGGGAGTACGACCCACTCGACTTCGCGGGTGGTAGTCCGATCAACCAGGCGCTCTCCGCCGCGCACACCAGCCTCTACGGGGTTGTCCACGCCGTCATCGTGTCGCTGGGACTGGCTCCTGGGCTCGGTTTCGTCCACACCGGGAACCGGCGATCGTTCGTCTACGACATCGCCGACCTGTACAAGGCGCAGGTGACCATCCCCGTCGCCTTCGAGGTGGCGGCCACCGACCCCGACGACATCGGCGCGGTGACCCGGCGAGCGGTGCGTGACCGCATGAAGGACGGGCAGTTCCTCCGGACCTGCGTCCGGGACATCGTCACCCTGCTGCGCGACCCGGCGGACGGGCAGCTCGGGGATGCCACGGACCTCCAGCTCCCCGACGTGGTCATGTTGTGGAACGAGGACGGACCGGACGTGCCGGCCGGCGTCTCCTACGGGCAGGACGACGAGTACGACGACGGCGTCAACCAGGACGGGGAAGCGTCGTGACCGTGGTCGTGGTGACAGCCTGCCCGGTAGGGCTGCGCGGCCACCTCACTCGCTGGTTGCTGGAGATCTCCCCGGGTGTCTTCGTCGGCGGCATCACGGCTCGGGTGCGTGCTCTGTTGTGGGGACGCGTCCAGGAGATGGTCAAGACCGGGCGAGCGATCATGGTCTACAACGCGGACACCGAGCAGGGGTTGGCCTTCGAGGTGCACGGCCACGAGTGGACACCGGTGGATCACGAGGGGGTCCAACTCATGCTGAGGCCCGCGCAGCGGAAGCGCTCGGCGCCGAAGCAGCGCGCCGGCTGGAGCACCGCCAGCAAGAGGAGACGGTACGGCCGTGGCCAAAAAAGTGAATGAAAATCGTCGGTAGTGCTCCTAACGCCACAGGTCAGGAAGTGTCTTCCCCGCGCACGCGGGGCTGTTCCTTCCTTGATGATGTGGACCGCCCCGGTGGTGTTGGAGGCCCTGCCTCCCACGCT
>NZ_AGVX02000397.1 GCF_000239155.1 Actinoalloteichus spitiensis RMV-1378 | reverse complement strand
GGCCCCCCCGCCGGTCGGTCACCCGGTCGGCGGGCCCCGCCAGGTGGGGCCCGGTGCGGTCGCGTGGACCGTCGCCGTCCACCCCTGGTCGGGGCGACCGCGCACCAGTGCTCCGGCGGGTCCGGGGACGCCGTGACGCGGCGCGGTCGTGGACGCGGTTCCCGGCTGGCGGGGGGCTGGAGGCGGTGTGACCATGATCTCCCGACCCCCTGGCTTTTGGTGGGGCCGCACATGGTGAACAATGGTGACCGTACGTGGAGGGGAGTATTCCTTCGCGGCGGCATCGTCATCACGGCGCTCGACGCCCGGTGTCGTCGATCGGCCCCAGCCGGTGGAAGAGACCTCCGGTGGTCAGCTGTGCCTGCGCACCGGAGGAACGAAGTCAATGGACATCCCCCACTGGTTGTGGTTCGTCACCATCGCCACCCTCGTCCTGGTCGTGCTCCTCGACCTCTTCATCGTCGACCGCAAGCCGCACGAGGTCTCCATCAAGGAGGCCGCGATCTGGTCGACCGTCTACATCGTCGCGGCGATCGTGTTCGGCGCCGGCATCTGGTACTTCTCGGGCAGCACGTTCGCGGGGGAGTTCTTCGCGGGGTACGTGACGGAGAAGGCGCTCAGCGTCGACAACCTGTTCGTGTTCGTCATCATCATGTCCAGCTTCGCGGTGCCCGCCATCCACCAGCACCGGGTGCTGCTGATCGGCATCGTGATGGCGTTGATCATGCGTGGCGCGTTCATCGCGGCCGGTGCCGTGGTGATCGACCGCTTCGCCGCGGTCTTCTACCTCTTCGGCTTCTTCCTCATCTACACCGCGTGGAAGCTGGTGAAGTCGGGGGACGACGACAGCTTCAGCGGTGACAACGCGGCACTGCGGGCGGTGCGGAGGTTCCTGCCGGTCACCGAGAAGTACCACGGCGCGAAGAGCTTCGTGCGGATCGACGGCAAGCGGTGGGTCACGCCGATGTTCGTCGTGATGATCGCGATCGGCAGCGCCGACCTGCTCTTCGCGCTGGACTCGATCCCGGCGATCTTCGGTCTGACCCAGGAGCCCTACCTCGTCTTCACGGCCAACGCGTTCGCCCTGATGGGGCTCCGGCAGCTCTACTTCCTCATCGGTGGACTGCTGAACCGCCTCGTCTACCTCTCGATCGGCCTCTCGGTCATCCTGGGCTTCATCGGCGTGAAGCTGGTGCTGCACGCCCTGCACGAGAACAACCTGCCCTTCATCAACGGCGGTGAGGGCGTCCCGGTCCCCGAGGTGGGCATCGGCGTGTCCCTCACCGTCATCGGCGTGGTCCTGGTGGTCACCACCGTGGCCAGCCTGCTCAAGGTGCGCCGCGACCCGAGCGCCATCAAGCAGGTGGAGAGGCCGCCGTCCGTGCCGGAGGCGGACGGCGAGGGCGCCGCGCCCGCCGGTACCCCGGGGGAGGGCGCCGAGGAGGGTGGCGCGGGAGCCGGCCGCACCGGACGTTCGGAGGAGCGGGGCGGGGACCAGCGCTGAGCGCTGCTCCCGTCCCCGGTACGCCGGCTGGCCCGTGCTCCGGGTCGGCCGGCGAGTTGCCGGAACTTTTAGTACGTCTTGCTAAGCATCCGGTAGGTTGCGCCTTGTGCGTCCAGACGACCTCTACCGACAGCGCTCCGCCCGCGGGGTGGCCCTGCGCGAGGACCTGCTGATCGTCGCCACCGTGCGGCCCGACCGCGAGGAGAACTCCTACCTCGGAGGGCTGCACCGGCTCCCCCTCGACGGCGGGCCGATGACCCCGTGGACCGAGTCGGAACGCGACCAGGCGGCGAGCATCTCGCCGAACGGGCGGTGGGTCGCCTTCCTGCGGTCGGGGAGCACCTCGGAGCGGAGCTGGGAGCAGGCCCCGCAGCTGTACGTGATGCCCGTCGGGGGCGGTGAACCACGGCGGCTCACCCAAGCGCCCCTCGGCGCCGGGGCGCCCGTCTGGAGCCCCGACTCCACGCGGATCGCCTTCACCGCCCGCGTTCCCGAACCCGGCCGGTACGGCACCGACGAGGACGTCGCGCCCGACGAGGAGGCGCCGCGCCGGATCACGACCTTCCAGTACCGGCTCGACAACATCGGGTTCGTGCTGGACCGGCGGCAACGCCTGTTCACCGTCGATGTCGAGGACCGCGGGGCCGAGGCGCGGGAGGTCGCCGGCGGCGACTCCTACGACGTGCGGGACCCCGCGTGGACCCCCGACGGCCGCCGGCTGGTCTTCGTCGCGCCGCGCGACCTGAACGCGCACGACACCCTGCACGACGACCTCTACGTCGTGCCGGCGGAAGGCGGGGCACCCCAGCTCGCGGTCCGGAGCCAGGGCAGCGCCCACCGGCCGCTGGTCACGGCGGACGGTGTCCACTACTACGGCACCGAGTTCCGGGGTTTCGACTCGGTCGCCAGGAACATGGGCCTCTGGCACGCCGAGCTCCCGGCAGCCGGCGAGGTCAGCACCCCCACCCGGCTCACCGACCGGGAGACCGTCGACGTCGAGGTTGTCCGCCCTGCCGTGCCGACCTCGGAAGGCCTGCTGGTCGCGGTCCGCGTCCAGGGCTCCGTTCAGCTGCGCCTCGTGCCCCCCGGCCCCGGCCCGACCCCCCTGGAGAACCTCCGGCTGGTCGGCGACGCCCAGCAGGTGGTCACCGACTTCGACCACTGCCCGAGGACCGGGGTGGTCGCCGCCGTCGTGTCCACCACCTCCCGGCCGGGGGAAGTGGCGCTCCTGCCGTTGACCGGGGACGGCCCCCAGCCCCAGCGGGTGATCACCGACCTCGGAGCCGAGCTCGCCGAGAGCGGTCTGGCCGAGGTGGAGGAACTGCGGGGCACGGCCCAGGACGGCTACCCGCTGCACGGGTGGCTCGTGCTGCCGGAGGGCCCGGGACCCCACCCCGTGCTGCTCGTGGTCCACGGCGGCCCCTTCCAGCACTACACCTGGGGCTTCTTCGACGAGGCGCAGGTGTACGCCTCCGCCGGCTACGCGGTGGTGCTGCCCAACCCCCGCGGTTCGGCCGGATACGGCGAGAGCCACGGGCGGGCGGTGGTGGGCGCGATGGGTACCGTCGACGCCGTCGACCTGCTCGGCCTGCTCGACCTGGCCCTGGCGCGCCCCGAGCTCGACGAGCGCCGGGTGGGCGTGATGGGCGGTTCCTACGGCGGGTTCATGACGGGCTGGCTGGCCGCCCACCACGGTGAGCGCTTCACGGCGGCCTGGAGCGAGCGCGCCGTGAACGCCTGGGACTCCTTCTACGGTTCCTCGGACATCGGGTGGATGTTCACCCACGGCTACATCGGTTCCGACCCCGAGGTCTGGCGGGAGAAGAGCCCGCTGTACCACGCGGACCGGATCACGATGCCGTTCGCGGTCGTGCACTCGGAACAGGACTGGCGGTGCCCGGTCGAACAGGCGCAGCGCATGTTCGTGACCCTACGGGCGCAGGGCACCGAGGCCGAGTTCCTGCTCTTCCCGGGGGAGGGGCACGAGCTGAGCAGGTCCGGGCGGCCCCGGCACCGGGTCCAGCGGTTCGAGGCGGTGCTCGAGTGGTGGTCCCGCTGGCTGCCGGTGGCGCCCGCGACGGACTGACCTGGGAGGTCGGCGGGAAAACCCGTCGCCGGCCCCCCTCGCGGTGGGTGATGCTGATTCCCATGACTGAGCGCGCAGTACGTTGGACCGTTCGTCGAGCCACTCCCGACGACGCGTCCGACCTGGCCAGAATCAACGTCATGGCGTGGCGGCGGTCCTACCGGGGCCTGCTGCCCGACGACTTCCTGGACTCGATGACCCAGGACACCAGGGTCCCGGGCTGGGAACGCTGGCTCGCCGTCCGCGGACCGGGCAGCGTGTTCGTCGCGGTGGACCGGCAGGGCCGGGTCGGCGCCTACTGCGGCGTCGCCCCGGTCCGGTGCGAGCGCGACGCCCGGCCGGGCCTCCTCACCGCGGAGCTGGTCGCGATGTACACCCACCCCGAGGTGGCCGGGACCGGGGCCGGGCACGCGGTCCACGAGGCCGCCGTGAACTACCTGCACGCGCGGGGTTTCGAACACGTCGTGTCCTGGGTGCTCGCCGGGAACGAGGAGGGCGTGCGCTTCTGCGAACGGCACGGCTGGCGGCCGGAGGGCGTGGAGGCGGAGGCGCCCATCGGTGGCCGCACCGTCACCGAGGTCCGCTACGGGCGCGCCACCCGCCCCAGCTGGCTCGGGGACAGGAACCACCCCCTTTCCGCCGCCGGCTGACGCGACGTCCCGACCTCAGCCCCGGCCCCGGCCCCGCCAGCGCTGGCGGGGCCCCGTCCTCCCGGTCCGGGCCGGTTCAGTGGGAGAGCGTGTAGTCCAGTTGGTGGCAGATCCGGCCCAGCGGCAGGTCCAGCCCCGGGTGGTCCAGCGGGATGAGCAGGTCGGGATGCTCCGGAATGGCGCTTCCCGCCGGCGGGTCCCAGAGGCAGACCGCCGGGTTGCCGGCGTCCATCGAGGAGCGGTACCAGAGGCCGTCCAGGTCGTCGTAGGCCCGCCGGATGGCCCGGGCCCACGCCTGGGTCTCCTCCTTCGGGCCGCTGCTGATGGCCTGGGACGCGCCCGCCCTGGTCGGCCACAACCCGGCCACGTCCAGCAGCTTCAGCGTTCGGCTCGGCCGCAGCACGACGAGCTGCGGGGAGCGGGTCCGCCGGTCCACCACCGAGGACGACTGGAACACCTCGGCCACGCACGTCCGGATCGACAGCGCGAAGTAGAGGACCCCGTGCCCCGCGTCGTCGACGGGCCGGCCGTCCGGGGGGAGCGGGTGGGAGTCGAAGCGCGCGTGCGGAAGCGGTCCGGTGGTCCGGAAACCGTTCCAGGTCTGCGGGTGCCGCCCGGACGAGGTGAAGACGCGCACCAGCCGGGTGGCGTGGTGCACCGCGACGATGTCCTCCGACCTGCGCAGCAGCGCGCGCAGGGTCGCTGGTTCTGGCGGCTGGGGAAGCCGGGACATCTCGGCGCCGATTCCAGCTCGGCGCGGTCACACGGGGCGGCCCAGCAGAGCCGCCAGCTCCGCCACGGCCTCGGGGGCACCGCCGGTGAGCAGCCACCGCCGCGGCGTCACCGGACGGCCCTCCACCAGCAGCGTGGCCTGCGGGGTCATCATGAAACCGGCGACCACCAGGTCGGACTGGTCGTCGGGCACCGCGGCCAACACCTCCGCGAGCCCCGGGAGGACGCCGATCTCGGTGAACTGCCACGCGGGCAACCGCCAGCCCCCGCGCCCGCGCCACCCGGTCACCCGGCCGGCGGCGAGCCTGGCCTCGACGTCGGCGACCCCGACCCGCAGCCGGTCGGCCGCCTCGGTCAGGGTCAACGCGGAGTCCAGCAGCACCGCTTCGGCGGCGACCGTGCCCGCCCGGTAGTCCGGTTCCTCCGGGTCCAGCGGACCCAGGTCCAGGCCCACCTCGGTGAGCACCCGCTGCTGGTCGGGGGACAGGAACGCTCCCGGGTCGGGGTGCGGGGGCGTCAAGCGGCGCGCGGCGTCCTCGACGTAGGCGAGGAACTCGCTCGCGTTCACCCGCAGCCCAGCCCGTGCGAGGGCCGCCTCCAACCCGGGAGTCATGCTGTTCAGGGTATCCCGCATACGGCTCATCGTCCGGGCCGAACCGACAGCCGCCGGGTAGCCGGGCCTCGACACACCCGGCGGGGCATCGGGTTTCATCCGGTCGACTGGCGGGGATGACGGTGCGCAGCGCGGATCCGGCGCCGCTCACCCCCGGGACCAGCCCCCGCACCGGCGGTGGTCAAACCGACAGGTCACCCCCCGCGCCGGTGCGGATAGCATGCACCGGGCGGCCGGCAGGCCGCGTCACACCGGTCCGCCGGGGTCGTCGACCGCCGGCAGCAGCGATGGAGGAGTCACCGTGTCCCGACCGCAGGCCCCCGTTCCCGAGCCCACCCCGCTGGTCGTGGTGGCCGCCGGGACCACCGCGGGCAGCGCGGTGCGGGAAGCCGGTCTTCCCGGCAAGGGCCCCGACGCCGTCGTGGTCGTCCGTGACGCCGAGGGCCGGCTGCGTGACCTCTCCTGGGCCCCCAGCGAGGACACCGAGGTCGAGCCGGTCGCGGCGGGCACCGAGGACGGTCGCGCCGTCATCCGCCACTCGGCGGCGCACGTGCTCGCCCAGGCCGTGCAGCAGCTCTTCCCGGAGGCCAAGCTCGGCATCGGGCCCCCGGTGAAGGACGGCTTCTACTACGACTTCGACGTGGAGCGGCCGTTCACCCCCGAGGACCTGCGCGCGCTGGAGAAGCGCATGAAGCAGATCATCAAGGGCTCCCAGCGGTTCTCGCGGCGTGTGGTGGACTCGGTCGAGGCCGCCCGCGAGGAGCTCGCCTCGGAGCCGTACAAGCTCGAACTGGTCGACCTCAAGAGCGAGGTCGACACCTCCGAGGTCATGGAGGTCGGCGGCGGTGAGCTCACCGTCTACGACAACCTCGACCCCCGGACGGGGGAGCGGGTGTGGGGGGACCTGTGCCGGGGGCCGCACGTGCCCACCACCAGGCACATCCCCGCCTTCACCCTCACCAGGGTCGCCGCCGCCTACTGGCGGGGCAACGAGCGCAACCCCCAGCTCCAGCGCATCTACGGCACCGCGTGGGAGTCGACCGAGGCCCTGGACCGCCACCTCGAACTGCTCGCCGAGGCGGAGCGGCGCGACCACCGCCGGCTGGGCGCCGAGCTGGACCTGTTCAGCTTCCCCGACGAGGTCGGCTCCGGTCTCCCGGTGTTCCACCCCAAGGGGGGGTTGGTGCGCCGCGAGCTGGAGGACTACTCGCGGCGGCGCCACGAGGAGGGCGGTTACGAGTTCGTGTACTCGCCGCACATCACCAAGGGCGCGCTGTTCGAGACCTCCGGTCACCTGGGTTGGTACCGGGACGGCATGTTCCCCGCGATGCACCTCGACGAGGAGCGGGACGAGAACGGCGTGGTGCGGCGGCAGGGGCAGGACTACTACCTCAAGCCGATGAACTGCCCGTTCCACAACCTGATCTACCGGTCGCGGGGCCGCTCCTACCGCGAGCTGCCGCTGCGGCTGTTCGAGTTCGGCTCCGTCTACCGCTACGAGAAGTCCGGCGTGGTGCACGGTCTGACCCGGGTGCGCGGGATGACGCAGGACGACGCCCACATCTACTGCACGCCCGACCAGCTCCAGGACGAGATCCGGTCGCTGCTGACCTTCGTGCTCGACCTGCTGCGGGACTACGGGCTGGACGACTTCTACCTCGAGCTGTCGACCAGGAACGAGGAGAAGTACGTCGGTTCGGACGAGGACTGGGAGCGGGCGACCGACGCGTTGCGGGCGGCGGCGGAGGCCTCCGGTCTGGAACTGGTCCTCGACCCGGGCGGCGCGGCCTTCTACGCGCCGAAGATCTCCGTGCAGGCCCGTGACGCCCTGGGCCGCACCTGGCAGATGTCCACGATCCAGGTGGACATGCAGCTGCCCGACCGCTTCGACCTCGAGTACACGGCGCCGGACGGGTCCCGGCAGCGTCCGGTGATGGTGCACCGCGCGCTGTTCGGGTCCATCGAGCGGTTCTTCGGGGTGCTCACCGAGCACTACGGTGGCGCGTTCCCCGCGTGGTTGGCCCCGGTGCAGGTGGTGGGCATCCCGATCGCCTCCGACCACGTCGAGCACCTGCTCGGGGTGGCGGAGGAGTTGCGGAGCCGGGGCGTGCGGGTCGAGGTGGACACCTCCGACGACCGGATGCAGAAGAAGATCCGCACCCACACCACCCAGAAGGTGCCGTTCATGGTGCTGGCGGGTGCGAACGACGTCGAGAACGGCGCGGTGTCCTTCCGGTTCCGCGACGGCGGTCAGCTCAACGGTGTGCCGGTGGCGGACGCCGTGGCCGCCATCGTCGACTGGATCGGGCGTCGGGAGAACACCTCGCCGACGGCCGGGACCTTCGAGCCGGCGGGGGCGGCGGGATGACCGAGTTCGAGGAGCAGCGCGGGGTGGGGGTTCCCGACGCGCTCCAGCGGCTGTGGACGCCGCACCGGATGAGCTACATCCGCGGTGCGGACAAACCCGCGGGTGACGACGAGGCCGGTTGCCCCTTCTGCCGGGTTCTCGGCCTCACCGACGAGGACGGGCTGGTGATCGCGCGCGGGCGCACCGTCTTCGCCGTGCTCAACCTGTACCCGTACAACCCGGGTCACCTGATGGTGCTGCCGTACCGGCACGTCCCGGACTACACCGACCTCGACCCGGCGGAGACCGTCGAGTTCGCGGAGTTCACGCAGCGGGCGATGCGGGTGCTGCGGGCGGCCTCGGCGCCGCACGGCTTCAACCTGGGCATGAACCAGGGGGCGGTCGCCGGCGCCGGGATCGCGGCCCACCTGCACCAGCACGTGGTTCCCCGGTGGGGAGGGGACGCCAACTTCATGCCGGTGGTGGGGCACACCAAGGTGCTTCCCCAGCTCCTCGGTGAGACCAGGTCGCTGTTGGCCGACACCTGGCGGCGCACCGCCTGACCAGAGCGTGCGGGGCCCTCAGGGGCGGAGGATGACCTTCGTCCAGCCGTCGTCGCGCCGGTCGAAGTGTTCGTAGGCCTCCGGGCCGCGCTGGAGCGGTAGTTCGTGGGACACCAGGAACGCCGGCTTCGCGCGGCCCTCGTGGATCAGCGCGCGCAGCTGCCGGTTGTAGGTCTTCACGTTCGCCTGCCCGGTGCCGATCCGCTGCCCCTTGAACCAGAACTGGCCAAGGTCGAAGACGGCCTTGCCCTCCCTGCTCAGCTGGTCGGGGCCGCCGGGGTCCTGGGGGAGGAAGAGCCCCACCACGCCGATGGCCCCGGTGGCGCGCACGGCGCCGACGAGGTCGTTCAGGGTGGAGGCCGGCTCCTCCCGGCCGTCGGGGTCGTGGGCCTGGTACCCGACGCACTCGCACCCCTTGTCCGCTCCGGTGCCGCCGGTGAGGTCGAGGACCTGCTCCACGGCGGGACCGCGGGAGTCGTCCACGGCGATGGCGCCGATCTGGTCGGCGAGCTGGAGGCGGTCCGGGTGGCGGTCCACGACCATGACCTTCGACGCGCCCCGCAGAAGCGCGGAGTACGCGGCCATCAGGCCGACCGGTCCCGCCCCGAACACCACGACGGACTCCCCGACGGAGACGTCCGCCAGCTCGGTGGCGTGGTAGCCGGTGGGGAAGATGTCGGAGAGCATGGCGTAGTCGGCTTCCTTCTCCTCGGCGTCCGGGGGGAGCACGAGGCAGTTGAAGTCGCCGTAGGGCACCCGCAGGTACTCGGCCTGACCACCCTGGTAGGGGCCCATGCCGGCGTAGCCGTAGACGCCGCCCGCCGCCCCGGGGTTGACCGTCAGGCAGAACCCGGTGCGCCCGTGCTCGCAGTTGGCGCAGAAGCCGCAGCCGATGTTGAACGGCAGGCAGACCCGGTCCCCGACCCGGACCCGGTCCACGCCCGCCCCCACCTCCACGACCTCGCCGAGGTTCTCGTGCCCCAGCACCCGGCCGGGCTCCAGGTCGGTGCGGCCCTCGTACATGTGGAGGTCCGAGCCGCAGATGTTGGTGCTGGTGACCCGCACCAGCACGTCGGTGGGTCGTTCCAGCCGCGCGTCGGGGACCTCGGCGACCTTCACCCGCCGGGGTCCCTCGTACACCAGTGCCTTCACCGTGACCTCCCGGTCCCTCGGGTGACGGCCCGGTGGCGTCCCGCGTGCGCGCCGCGGGGCGCACGCCCTCGGTTGACGTCGGCGGGACGGGCGGGCCGTCCTGTTCGCGTGTCCACCCCAGGGGTTCCCGCCGTCACGGGACGAATGCGTCGCGACCGGAGGGCGGGGGCGTGACCAGGAGGGGAGGTCGTGGGTCGGTGGCCGGCTCGGCCGGTCCCGCTGACCAGGTCAGGCAACGGCCCGCCGCACGCCGGGGCCGGCCCGCCCCTCCGCCCGGGTGGGAGCGTCGAGGCCGCCCGTCGGTGGCACTGTCCTGTTCGGTGGGTGGTCGACCCCACGCCAGTACTGCTATATAGGGAGAGGTCTGCCGTCGATCGCTCGCCGAGGCCGGCTCGTCAGGCTGGAGCGGCGGTCTTTCCTGCTAACAGGTCTGGACTACCTCCTGCGATGCTCAACATCTTCGCCCGCGCACCGGTGTCGCGGCTCACGGACCCGGTCGGCGCGTGGCTGGTGCGGCGGGGACTGTCACCCAACGCGGTCACAATCCTCGGCACGGTCGGCACCGTGGTCGGAGCGCTCTGGCTGATCCCGACCGGCCACCTCTTCCTCGGCGCCTTCGTCGTGACGCTGTTCGTGCTCTTCGACCTGCTCGACGGGGCGATGGCCCGGGCCAACGGCGGGGGCACGAGGTTCGGGGCGGTCCTGGACTCCTGCTGCGACCGGATCGCCGACGGCGCGCTGTTCGCGGCGATCACCTGGTACTGCTTCGTCCTGGCCGAGGACACGACGCTCGCGGCGCTGGCCCTGGTGTCCCTGGTCAGCGGGCAGGTCATCTCCTACGTCAAGGCGCGGGCCGAGGCGTCCGGGCTGAGCGCGGACGGCGGGCTGGTGGAACGCGCCGAACGGCTGACCTTCGGGCTCGTCGGCGTGGGGCTGCACGGTCTGGGAGTTCCCTACGTGCTGCCGGCGTCATTGTGGCTCCTCGCGGTGCTCTCGGTGATTACGGTGGTGCAGCGGCTGGTCGCCGTGTACCGATCCGCGAAGGAGAACGCAGCGTGAGTGACACGGTCGCGAGGGGGGACGGCTGGCGGGCCGCCCTGGCGGACAGGGGCTACGCCGCCGGCTGGGCGCTCGTCCGGACGGTGCCGCCACCCCTCGCCGACCGCCTGTTCACCTTCGGCGCCGACCTGGCCTTCGAACGGCGTGGCCGGGGTGTGCGGCAGCTGGCCCGCAACCTGCGCCGGGTGGTGCCCGACGCGGGACCGGCGGAACTCGCGGCGCTGGTCAGGACGGCGATGCGCTCCTACGCCCGTTACTGGCGGGGGGGGGTCCAACTGCA
>NZ_AGVX02000398.1 GCF_000239155.1 Actinoalloteichus spitiensis RMV-1378 | reverse complement strand
GGAGACGAGGGAAGCCGGGTGCCACCCGAACCACCGGCTCCCGCGCTCCCCCGGGCGGTCCCGACGGCGTCGGCCCGCCCCGCTGCCCCCCCGAGGGGGGTGGACCGCACGGTGCTCACCGTTCTCGCTGGTACTTCCGGGCGCGGTACGCGACCGATGTCGGCCAGGAACGCCCCGACCGGATCCGAGCGGAACTCCACCCGGACCAGCGGGCGCGGACTGCTGGGCGGCGGCCTCGTCGAGGTGCCCCAGGTACCCGAACGTGATCCCAGCGCGGCCGTCCTCCTCGACCCCGAGGTGCCCGAGTCGAGCAGGTTCTGCAGCGACCGCCGGTGCGAGAAGCCGGTGGGTCGCAGCAGGAACGGCCGGCCGGGTCGGACCGAGGGGTACTGCCCGCACTGCGGCGCCCGGTTCTCCTTCGCCCCCAAACTCGGGCGGGGAGATGTGGTCGCCGGCCAGTACGAGGTCCTCGGTCCGATCGCGCGAGGGGGCTTCGGCTGGGTGTACCTGGCCAGGGACCGCAACGTCAACGACCGGTGGGTGGCGCTCAAGGGGCTGCTCAACAGCGAGGGCGCCGACGCGATGGAGTCCCAGCTCAACGAACAGCGTTCGCTGTCCGAGGTGCAGCACCCCAACATCGTGCACATCCTCAACGTCGTACGGCATCCGCCCTCGGCCACGACCGGGGCGGGGGAGACCGCCGGCTACCTCGTCATGGAGTACGTCGACGGCCCGTCCCTGCGGGAACTCCTCGAGCAACGGCGGTCCGCCCAGGGACGCTCCGCCACGCTCCCCCTGGAGCAGGCGATCGCCTACGTCCTGGAGATCCTGCCCGCCCTCGGCTACCTCCACGACCACGGCTGGGTCTACTGCGATCTGAAACCAGACAACGTCATCCACACCTCTGACCAGGTCAAACTCATCGACATGGGTGGGGCGCTGCGCCTGGACCAGCACTACGACGCCTTCTACGGCACGATCGGCTACCAGGCCCCGGAGATCGCCCGGCTCGGCCCCTCGGTGGAGTCGGACCTCTACACCGTCGGCCGGTTGCTGGCGGTGCTCTCCTTCCCGTTCCCCAGCTACAACCAGGAACACCGGGAGAGCCTCCCGGACCCGGGCACCGTGCCCCTGCTCGCGGAGTTCGAGTCCTTCGACCGCTTCCTCCGCCGCGCCTGCCACCCGGACCGGGAGCAACGGTTCCGTGACGCCGGGGAGATGACCGAGCAGCTCCGCAGCGTGTTGCGGGAGGTGCTGGCCCTGCGGGGACGACAGCCCCCACCGGGCCGGTCGTCGTTGTTCACCCACGAGCGGGGGGTCATCGGTGGCGACCGGGGCCGGGACCTCGCACTGACGACCACCCCGCCGGATCCCACCGAGGTCACCCGGCTCCTCCCGGTGACGCTGGTCGATCCGGACGACCCGGCGGCGGGGTTCCTCACCGGTGTCCGCGACGCCACTCCGGCGCAGCTGCGCGGCGCGTCGGTGTGGACGGTGGAGGTCGGGCTGCGCGTCGTGCGGGCGCACCTGGAACGGGGCGAGCCCGACGAGGCGCGGAGAGCGCTCCGGGAGTTGACCGGGCTCGCCGACGAGGACTGGCGGCCGTCCTGGTACGAGGGCATGGCGGCGCTGCTCGCCGGACGCCCCGGGGAGGCCCGCGACCACTTCGACCGGGTCTACGCCCGTGTCCCGGGGGAGACGGCCCCCAAACTCGCACTCGCGCTCGCCGACGAGGCCGACGGGGCCGTCCAGCAGGCCGAACGCCGCTACCGGCAGGTCTGGAAAGGGGACCAGACCTACGTCAGCGCGGCCTTCGGCCTGGCACGCGTGCTGCTCGTGCAGCAGGACTTCTCCCGTGCGGTCGCCGTGCTGGAATCGGTGCCGGAGACCTCCAGCCAGTACCTGGGCGCGAGGGTCGCGGCCGTCAGCGCCCGGGTCGGCGGCCGCGCACCGCAGGAGATGCGGTCGGGGGACCTCATGGCGGCGGCCGAGCGCCTGGCCGAGCTTCCCCTGGACACCGAACGGCGTCTCCGCCTGGTCATCACCGTCCTCCTCGCCGCGCGCGCGTGGTGGGCCGCGCAGCCGGACGGCACGCCACGTCCGGGCCGCATCTTCGGGCGGGAGTTCCAGGACCACTCCCTCCGGCTCGGCCTCGAGGAGGCCTACCGCGGCCTGGCCAGGACCGTCGACGACCGGGCGGAACGCATCGCCCTGGTGGACCGGGCCAACGCCGTGCGACCGAGAACACTCGTGTGAGGCGGCCCTCGCCGCTCCGTTGACGAGGCAGGATGACGACCCGCGGCCGTCCCGGACGGCGCCAGACGAGAGACCAGCAGAAGGGAGGCCGGGCCGCTGACTCGGTGCCCCAGCCGAGGCCCGCCCGCACACCCGATGAACGAACAGCTTTCACTGCGACCCGCACGGGACGTGTCCGGCCCGTACTGCCCTCGGTGCGACGTACCGGGGGAGCCGGGTGACCGGTTCTGCGAGGCCTGCGGAGCGGACCTCGTCGACCAGGGGCCCCCGGCCGTGTTCTGCCCCGACTGCGGGATGGAGGTCGAGGCGCGGGCCGTCGACCTCGACACCGCCGGCCAGTGCGCCGCCTGTGCTCGGCGTACGCTGGCCGCTCCACCCGACCGGATGGAACTCGACCTCCGGACCGTCGTCGGTGTGAGTGACCGGGGCCTGCGGCACCGCCGCAACGAGGACGCCCTGGCGCTGCGGGTGGTGTGCGCGACCGGCGGCGAGCCCCTCGCGGCCGTGGCCGTGGTCTGCGACGGTGTGTCGTCCTCGTCCACCCCGGAGGACGCGTCCAGGACCGCCGCGTACACGGCGGCGGAACTCCTCGCCGAAGCCGCCCGGGAGGAGGTCGACGCGATGGCGGCGACGCGGAGGGCGGTCCGTTCGGCGGTCGAGGCGGTCAGCGCCCTCCGCGTCGGTGACGATCCGGAACCACCGTCGTGCACCTACGTGTCGGCGGTCGTGACGCGCACCGAGGTGACGGTCGGCTGGATCGGCGACAGCCGCGCCTACTGGCTGGCCGCTCCCGAACCGACCGGCCAGCCCACCGGCACCCCCTCCTCCCGCCTGACCACCGACCACTCGTGGGCGCAGCAGATGGTGGACCTGGGGCAGCTCAGCGAGGAGGAGGCGCGTGCCGACCGGCGGGCCAACGCGCTGTGCCGGTGGGTGGGAGCGGACTGCGACGGCCGGCCGCCCAACCTCGCGGCGATCCGCCCGACGGCTCCGGGGTGGGTGCTGCTGTGCAGCGACGGCATGTGGCACTACCTGAAGGAGGCCCAGGACCTGGCGCGGCTGGTCGCCGCCTTCGCCGACCCCCTGGACGCCGCGCGGGCGCTGACCAGGCTGGCACTTGACGGCGGCGGCCACGACAACATCACGGTGGCACTCGTCCCGTTCCCGCTACGCGAGACCGGGAACGGGCGCGGCTGAGAGGGGGTTCGATGGCGCGGCAGCTCAGCTTCACGGTCGAGGTGGACCACAACCGCTTCGTCTCGGAGCGGACGACCGAGGTGCACGCGGTGCTCACCGTCACCGGTCACCCGGCCCCCGGCGGGAACGGCGAACGGGGATCGGCGGGCGGCGGGTCCCCCGATCCGGAGCAGGGAGCGATCTCCGAGGTCCTGCTGGTGGACTGCTCGTCCTCGATGCGCTTCCCCGCGAGCACGATGCCGGCCACCAGGCGGGCGGCCGTCGCCGCCGTCCACCTGCTGCCCGAGGGATCGCGGTTCGCCGTGGTGGCCGGGACGACCACCGCCCGGGTCGTGTACCCGGAGACGGGTGGTCTCGCGGTCTGCGGTGCGCGGACCAGACGGGAGGCGGCCGCCGCGATCGCTCGGCTGACCCCCGACGGGGGCACCGCCATGGGCACCTGGCTCCGGGCGGCCAACGACCTCTTCGCCGACCTCCCCGGTCCCCGCCACGCCATCCTCCTCACCGACGGCCTCAACCAGGGCGAGTCGGTGCGGGAGCTGGCGGCCGCGCTGGAGGAGTGCCGTGGCCGGTTCGTCTGCGACTGCCGGGGCGTCGGTACCGGCTGGCGCGTGGACGAGCTGCGGTCCATCGCCACCACCCTCCTGGGCACGGTGGACATCGTCGCCGACCCCGAGGACCTGGCCGCCGACTTCCGCTCCACCATCGAGGCGGCGGTCGCCAGGGTGCAACCGGCCGTGGCCCTGCGCGTGTGGACGCCGGAGCTGGCGCGGCAGCGTTTCCTCCGGCAGGTGCACCCCGAGGTGCGCCCGCTCGACGGTGCCTCCGCCCCGGACGCACCGCGGAACGTCGACCACCCCACCGGGAGCTGGGGCGAGGAGAGCCGCACGTACCACCTGTGCGTGGAGATCCCTCCCCTGCGGGCCGGGGAGGAGATGCTCGTCGCCCGCCTCACCGCCGTCCAGGAGGAGGGCGGAGCGCCCCTCGGCACGCCCGTCCAGATCACGGTGACCGGCAGCGCGGACGTCGACCGGGTGGCCCGCGTGGACCCCGTGCTGGCCCACTACACCGGTCAGGCAGACCTCGCCGAAGCGGTCCGCGTCGGGCTGGACGCCCGGCGGCGCGGGGACACCGAGCTCGCCACCGCCATGTTGCAGCGTGCGGTGGCCCTGGCCGCGGAGTCCGGGCACGAGGAGACCGCCGAGCTGCTCGCCGGGGTGGTGGAGGTCGTGGACGCGCCCAGCGGGACCGTCCGGCTCCGGGCGCGGGTCGCGCGCGAGGCGGAGATGACCCTCGACGCGCGGTCGACCAGGACCCTCCGGTTGGGACGGTCCCGGTGATCCCGCCGCTGGCGGGGCGAGCCGCCACCGCCTCCCCGGCGGACGGCGTGACCCGGGGCGGACGTGACGGGCGCGTCGCGGATCGGGTGCCGCGCTCCCCGGACGCCGCTGGGGAGCAGCGGCCGCTGGGCACCGACCTCGTCCCGGAGCCCGGCCTCGGTCCGCCCACCGCGAGCCGGCCCGCACAGGTGGGGTCGCCGGAGGCGTCGTGCCCCCGGTGCGGCTGCCCGAGGGTGGGCCGGTTCTGCGAGGAGTGCGGGCACGACTGCGAGGGGCCGGCCGGAGACCGGACGGACGGCCCGCGACCGCCGGGTGGCCTCCACCGCAACTGGGTAGCGGTCGTCACCGTCGACCCCCAGTACTTCGCGGAGGTCCTGGCCGGGGCGGGTGCCGAGGCCGAGCGGTTGCGCCTGCCCGTGGAACGCCCCCGACGCCGCTACCCGCTCTCCGGGGACCGGGTGCGGATCGGCCGCGCCAGCCGGTCCGCGTCCGAACCCCCCGCGATCGACCTGGGCCTGCCACCGGAGGACCCGGGCGTCTCCCGGGAACACGCGGCGCTGCTGCGCGGGACGGACGGCGGCTGGTCGGTGGTGGACCTCGACTCGGCGAACGGCACGGTGCTGGACAGCGGGCTGGTGCTCCGGCCGCACGTCCCACACCCGATCGGGGAGGGGACCCGGGTGCACCTGGGCGCCTGGACGACGATCGAACTGAGAACCTGGTGAGGCACCAGGCAAGATCATCATCGCGGCGGGGGCAATGGGGGTTCCACACCGGCGGGGGCGGAGGGCGTCCTATCGTGTCAGGGGTACTCGGTGATCTCGGCGGGGCGCCGCGCCGTGCGGACACCTCGGCCTGATCGATACCGGTGGAGAGGACAACTTCGGTGGACTCCGTCATTGACGTCGGCAGCGGCTTCCTGGACTGGTTGTACGGGATGTTCGGCGTCAACTTCCTGCCCGGCGACTGGGTGTGGTCCGCGATGATCACCGGCGCCGTGATGAGCCTGCTCATCACGGCCGGCGCCGCGTTCGTGGCGCTGTTCCGCAAGGGGATCGGCAACCGGTACACGGCGCCGGTCGTCCTGGTGCTGGTCACCGTCGGGGTGGGCACCAGCTTCCTCCTGCCCTACGTGCTGGCCACCTCGAACGCGCGGCTGGTGGACTTCGCCAGCTTCTTCGGCCTGGGCGGGACGGTCTCCCAGGAGGTGTTCGGGGCGGACCAGGCGCTGTGGACCCGCGCGCTGGCGATCCTCGTCCTAGTGCTGCTGCCCCTGCTGCTGCTCGGCCTGGTCGCCTGGCAGGGCCGGCTGGCCGCACGCCGGGGACCGGCGTGGCCGGGCCGCATGTTCTGGATGCCCTTCCTCCTGCTGGCGTTGCTGCTCGGCGGCGAACCGGCCGGGGTGGTGGCCAGCCTGTGGATCGGCTTCCTGCCCGCCGCGGTGGCCGGTGTCATCGTGGTCGCACTGCTCGGCTCCCCACCCCGCGCCGTCATCGAGCGCTCCGAACGGTCCCGCGACTGGGACCACGACCGGGACGGCGCCAGGGACCGGCGGGACCTCGACTCCGACAACCGGTACTCGGCGCAGGCCCTCGCGGGGCGGGAGGCGGAGGAGGCCCGCCAGATCCAGGCCCGCCAGCAGGAACTGGACCAGCGGGAGCGCGCTCAGCAGCTGCGGCAGCGGGAGCTGGACCAGCGGGAACGGGAGGTTCGGCTGGCCGCGATGAACCCGCAGCCGTCCCAGTCCTCCCAGTACCCCGCCACCCAGGTCGACTCGCGGGCCGCGGAGGGCTCCGGCACGGGCGAGCAGCCCGCGCCCGAACAGGCCGCCGGGTCCTCCGAGCTGGCCAACACGCCCGGCCCGCTGCCCTTCCC
>NZ_AGVX02000399.1 GCF_000239155.1 Actinoalloteichus spitiensis RMV-1378 | reverse complement strand
AGGCGGGGTGGTGCCCGCCTCCCCGCGGCCGGGGGAGGCTCAGACCTCGCCCTCGAAGAAGACCGGGTCGCCGTCGCTGAACAGCTCCGGCGCGACCTCGAGCCGCAGGTCGCTGCTGCCCTCGGGGATGATCCAGCCCGCGCTCACGGTGAGGGTTTCACCGGCGGGGACGCTGCCGAAGCCCATCGCCGTGCCGTCCAGACCGCCGCCGCTGTCGAAGAGCTCCTCGGTGGGCCGTCCACCAGAGGTGGCCTGGGTGTGGAACAGCGCTCCGTCGTAGACCTCGTCCTTGCCGTTCTCCACGGTGATGTCGAAGGCCACGACCCGGCCGCCGTCGAGCTCCTGGATGAGGTAGTCGCTCGGCTCGTGCTCCCTCGGCTCCGAGAAGGTGACCAGCAGCCCGTCGAAGTCGTGGGTGTCGCCCCAGGTGGGGTTACCGGCTGGCTCCTCGGCGGCGGCCTCCTCGGCCTGGTCCGCCCCCTCCTCGGCGGTCTGCTCGGCGGTGGTCTCGGGTGTGGTGTCCTCGTCCGAGCTGCCGCAGCCCGCGAGCAGGGCCAGCGCGGCGACGGCGGAGATGACGGGAGTCAGTCGGGTACGCACGGTGTCTTTCATCCTCACAACTGGTGTCTGGGTTATCCGAAGTATCGGAATTCGTCTCGCGTTCGAGCCGGGTTCCGGCGGGCCGTGGCTGAACCGAGACAGTTCGGAGTCCTGAGTGAGACAGCTCCTGCTTTCCGGTCCGCAGAACTGTTGGGCGGGTCAGCGATTCCTCAGGTCCTTGGTCGAGGCCGAACGCGCCATCGCGCGGGCTCACGCTTCGTCGTCACCCCGTGACGTCGGCGGTGGCTCTCCCCTCGGCAGGGTGACGGTGAACACGGCGCCGCCCGCGTTGTGGACGGCGAGGTGCCCGCCGTGGGCCACCGTGTTCTGGGCGGCGATGGACAGACCGAGCCCGCTGCCCTCGGTGACCCGTCGCGAGGAGTCGCCCCGGACGAATCGGTCGAACACGATGGGCACCAGGTCCTCGGGGACACCGGGTCCGCTGTCGGCCACCCGCACCAGCACCGTGCCGGAGTCGGTGCCGTCGACGGTGACGGCCACCGGTTCGGCGCCGTGCGTCACGGCGTTGGTCAGCAGGTTCCGCACGATCGTGTGCAGCCGGCGGGCGTCCCCGGTCACGAGGACGTCACCGACCACCCGAACCGAGGTGTCGACGTCGGGAGCGGCGAGTGCCACGGCGTCGCCGACCAGCTCCGCCAGGTCCACCGGCTCCCGGAGCACCTCGACCGCACCCGCGTCGAACCGGGAGATCTCCAGCAGGTCCTCCACCAGCCTCGCCAGCCGCCTGCTCTGCACGGCCAGCAGCTCCGCCGCCCGCGCCCGCGATGCGCCGTCCATGCTGTTCAGGCTGTCCGCCGCCGCCACCATCGACGCCAGGGGCGTGCGCAGGTCGTGGGTCACGTCCGACACGAACCTCCGCTGCTGCTCGTCCTTGGCCCGCAGGTCCGTGATCGAGTGGCTCAACCGCTCGGCCATCGCGTTGAACGCGGTGGCGAGGTCGGCCAGGTCGTCCCGGCCCGCGACGGGGAGCCTGGTGCCCAGGTCGCCCTCCCCGAACCGCCGTGCGGCCTCCGCGGCCGTCCGCAGCGGTCGGGACACCTGGTTGGCCGCCAGGATCGCGGCCACCGTCGCCAGGAACGCGACGACGGCGGAGATCGCGGCGAGCTGGTGGCGGAGCCGGGACAGTTCGACGTCCAGGCGGTGCATGCCGTAGTGCTGCACGAGGACCAGGCCGGGGGTGACCTCACCGGCGACCAGCAGCCATCCGGAGCGGTGCGGGTCCCGTTGAACCGCCGGCGCGGCGCCGACGACAGCCTCGCGGACGAGCTCCGCCGGAACCGGAGCATCCCGGTGCTGTGGGTCGCCGGCGGTCGCCGAGTAAACGCCACCGGACGGTTCGCCCTCCGCCGGTGGCCAGGACACCGGCGGGCTACCGAGGTCGACGGCGCTCCAGCCCACACCCGCCCAGCGGTCCATCTCCTCGGCGAGCACCGCCACCCGCCCCTCCCCGTAGAGCTCCTCCTCGGTGCGCAGGTGGTTGATCGTGGACTGGAAGGAGGCGTCGGCCGCGAGCACGAAGCGTTCGGTGCTGTCGTCGGCCTGCACCCGGTAGGAGGCGAAACCGACGCCGGCACTCGCCGCGACGGTGAGGAGCACGATGCTCGCCGCGATCCTCGTGCGCAGCCCGAGCGACCAGTCGCGGGGGGTGGTCACGGTTTCGCCAGCCGGTACCCGAGGCCGCGGACGGTCAACACGAGTTCCGGGTTGGCCGGGTCGCGTTCGATCTTCGACCGGAGCCGGGACACGGCCGCGTCCACGATCCGGGAGTCGCCGACGTACCCGTAGTCCCACACCCGGCGGAGCAGGACCTGCCGGGTGAGCACCTGGCCGGAGTGGTCGGCGAACTCCAGCAACAGCCGCAGTTCCGTCGAGGTCAGGTTCAGCTCGTGGCCCTCGCGGGTCACCACCATCGCGGCGCGGTCGATGGTCACGTCGCCGATCCGGACGACCTCCTGGCCCGGTGTGCTGGCGCTGCGCCGCAGCACCGCCTTGATCCTGGCGTCGAGCACGCGGGGCTCGACCGGTTTGACGACGTAGTCGTCCGCGCCGCACTCCAGGCCGGCGACGACGTCGATCGGGTCGCCCCGTGCGGTGAGCAGGATGATCGGCAGCGTGCTGCGCGCCCGCACCCGACGGCACACCTCGAAGCCGTCGATGCCGGGCAGCATGACGTCCACCAGCAGCAGGTCGACGGGTTCCCCGAGGGCCAGCAGTTCCAGCCCGCCCTCGCCGCTGCCGGCCGCGACCACTTCGTGCCCCAGGTCCCGCAGGGCCAGGGTGAGCGCCTCAGCCAGCGCGTCGTCGTCCTCCACCAGTAACAGCCGGGCCACCGCTCGCCGCTCCCCGTCGTCCGCTTCCGCCGATGTCCGCACCACCTCGGACGCGGTCGTCACGGTATACGACCCCGGACCGCCCTCCCGGCCGGTGATCAGCTGCTGACCAGCGGTGACGACCGGGTGCGTCCCGGCCTCGCGGCCGGCCGGGTGGGGGCACCGGTGAGGAACGGTCGAGAAACGGTCACAGTCCTGGCACACGCCGTTCCTAGCGTGGGCGGGGAGACGACCCGAGGACGGAACGATGACGAGTTGGACCGCACGGGGTGGCCTGGCCGAGGCCACGGTGGACCTCGACGCGATCGCCCACAACACCGAGGTGCTCGCCGCCCGCGCGACGGCCCCGGTGCTGGCGGTGGTGAAGGCGGACGCCTTCGGGCACGGGATGCCACCGGTGGCCCGGACCGTGCTCGACGCGGGCGCGACCTGGTTGGGGGTCGCCACGAACGCCGAGGCGCTGCGGCTGCGGGAGTCGGGTGTGACGGCGCCGGTGCTCAGCTGGCTGCACGCGCACGACGAGGACTTCGAGCCGGCGATCCTGGCCGGTGTCGACCTGGGTGTCTCCTCCGCCGCGCACCTGGAGCGGGTCGCCGAGTGCGCCACCCGGGTGGGAGTCCGCGCGTCCGTCCACCTGAAGGTCGACACCGGGCTCCGCCGAGGGGGCGCGGACCACACGGCGTGGCGCGCCCTGCTCGACCGGGCGGTGCGGCAGCAGCGCCGGGGACGGCTGGTGGTGCGCGGTGTCTGGTCCCACCTGGGGGCGGCCGGGGTGCCCGCCGTGTCCCCGCCGGTCGCCGCGCAGGTGCGGGCCTTCGAGTCGGCCCTGCGGGAGGCCCGGGACGCGGGGCTCGACCCGGAGCTGCGCCACCTCGCGAACTCGGCGGCCACCCTGAGCGAGCCCACCACCCACTACGACCTCGTGCGGGTCGGCATCGCCCTGTACGGGGTGGAGCCGGTCGCCGGGCGGGTCACCGGCCTGCGGCCGGCGATGACCTTGCGGTCCAGGGCGGTGCTGGTGAAGAAGGTGCCCGCCGGGGAGGGCGTCTCCTACGAGCACCGCTACCGGACGGTGGGGGAGAGCACGCTCGCCCTCGTGCCCGTCGGGTTCGCCGACGGGGTGCCCCGGCTGGCCAGCAACCGGGGTGCGGCCCTGCTGGCGGGCCGGCGACGTCCCGTCGCCGGTCTCGTCGCGATGGACCAGCTGGTCCTCGACCTCGGCCGGGACGAGGCCAACCTCGGCGACGAGGTGCTGGTGCTCGGCCCGGGGGACGACGGCGAGCCCACGGCGGCCGAGTGGGCGGCCTGGGCGGAGACCAACCCGCACGAGATCCTCACCGGCATCGGCGCGCGCATACCCCGGCGCTACCTCGGTGGGGCACGAGCATCCCGGGAACTGGAGGAGTTGTCCCTTGTCTGAGCCGAGAACCAGGGTCGCCGTGGTCTACGGCGGCCGCAGCGGGGAACACGCGGTGTCCCGCCAGTCCGCCGCGAGCATCCTCACCCACCTCGACCGGGACCGCCACCAGGTGGTTCCGGTGCTGATCGACCGGGACGGGGGGTGGTGGATCGAGGAGGACGAACCCGAACCCGCCGCCACCGGTGCCCGCGCGGCGGCCGAGGACGTGTGGCGCTCTCCCGGACCGACCCCCGCGTTGAGCATGACGGAGGCGCTGCGCCGGCTGGGGGACGTCGACGTCGTGTTCCCCGCGTTGCACGGCCCGTTCGGGGAGGACGGGACGATCCAGTCGATGCTGGCGCTCTACGGCATCCCGTTCGTCGGCAACGGGGTGTTGGCCAGTGCGGTGGGCATGGACAAGGAACACACCAAGACCGTGCTGGCCTCGGCGGGGCTCCCCGTCGCGCCGGGTCTGGTGCTGCGCCCGGGGCAGCGCCCCCGGCCGGAGGAGCTGGCCCCGCTCGGGTTGCCGTTGTTCGTCAAACCAGCCCGCGCCGGCTCCAGCCTCGGGGTGTCCAGGGTGGACGACCTCGCCCAGCTGCCGGCGGCGCTGGCCACCGCGCGGGAGAGCGACGGGAAGGTGCTGGTCGAGGGGGCGGTACCCGGCCGGGAGATCGATGTGGGCGTGCTCCAGCGCGCGGACGGCACCCTGGAGGTCAGCCCACCGCTGGAGATCAGGGTCGCCGGGGACCAGCGGTTCTTCGACTACGAGGCCAAGTACGACGGTTCCGTGGGCACCGTCTTCGACGTGCCGGCCGCGCTGGACGACGTGACCGCCGAGCGCCTGCGCCGGCTCGCGGTGGCGGTGTTCGAGGCCTTGGACTGCGCCGGGTTGCTGCGGGTGGACGTCTTCCTGCGCGCCGACGGGGAACTGGTGGTCAACGAGGTCAACACCTTTCCCGGGTTCACCTCGGCGTCCCAGTACCCGCTGATGTGGCGGGCGGCCGGGTTGTCCTACGCGGAGTTGCTGGCGGTGATGGTCGAGGCGGCGTTGGCGCGGCGGGCACCGGTCGTCGCCGCATCCGGCGGGGCCTGACCTGCCGCGAGGGGCGCGCCGACCGGCTGCGGGCCGCGTACGCGGTGAGGGCCCGGCCTCCACTTCCCACGGGGTGGGGAATGAGGGCCGGGCCCTGGTCAAGCGGGGCGCGGGTCGGGGGTCACACCCCGGCGAGCACCCGCTCCGCGTCCAGCGTCACGGCGGTGGCGTGCACCACGGCCGCGATCCGGAGCGCCTCGTGGATGGTCTCCCGGGGCAGGTCCGACTTGCGCAGCGTCTTCTCGTGCGACTCCAGGCAGACGCCGCAGCCGGTGATGGCGCTGACCGCCAACGACCACAGCTCGAAGTCCACCTTGTCCACACCGGGGTTGCCGATGACCTGCATGCGCAGCCGCGCTGGCAGGTTGTTGTACTCGGCGTCGCCGATCAGGTGCTTCGACCGGTAGTAGATGTTGTTCATCGCCATGATCGAGGCGGCGGCCTTGGCGGCGTTCAGCGCTTCCTCGGACAGGTGCTCCCTGGCCTCGGGTTCCAGTTCCCGCAGCACCTGCTCGTTGCGGCAGGCGATCGCCACGGCCAGCACGGTGCCCCACAGCTGCTGCTTGGGCAGCGTGGAGGTGCCGATCACCGAACCGAGGTTCAGCTTGGTGTCCTTGGCGTAGGCGGGCAGCGCGCTCTTCAGTGCGTCCAGCGACATCAGGCGTCCAACAGCTTCGCGGCGTCGAGGGTGTCCTCGCCCTTGTTCCAGTTGCAGGGGCACAGCTCGTCGGTCTGGAGGGCGTCCAGCACCCGCAGCACCTCCTCCACGTTCCGGCCGACGGAGCCGGCCGTCACCATGACGAACTGGATCTCGTTGTCGGGGTCGACGATGAAGGTGGCCCGCTGGGCGACACCGTCGTCACCGAGCACGCCGCAGGCCTCGGAGAGCTCCCGCTTGATGTCGCTGAGCATCGGGAAGGGCAGGTCCCGCAGGTCGGCGTGGTTCTTCCGCCAGGCGTGGTGCACGAACTCGGAGTCCACGGAGACACCGAGCACCTGGGCGTCACGGTCGGCGAACTCCTCGTTCAGCCGGCCGAAGGTGGCGATCTCGGTCGGGCAGACGAAGGTGAAGTCCTTCGGCCAGAAGAAGACGACCCGCCACTTGCCCTGGTACGACTTCTCGTCGATCGTCTCGAACGCCTTGTCGGCGTCGAGGGACACGCACGCGGTCAGCGCGTACTCGGGAAACTGCTGGCCAACGGTGAGCACGTTCTCTCCTGTCGTGTTGGTCCGAATGCGCCACCACCTTGCTCCGCCAGCATTGATAGGGGAAATCGAGCCGCCCACCTACACTGATCGGCCATGTCGATCAATGAGCGCGCGCCGAGCCTGGCACAGCTCAGGGCGTTCCTCGCCGTCGCGGAGTTCCTGCACTTCAGAGCGGCGGCCTCCGCGCTCGGCGTGACCCAGCCCACCCTCTCGGCCGCGATCGCCGCCTGCGAGGAGGCACTGGGCGCGCGGCTTGTGGAACGCACCACACGGCGGGTGATGCTCACCGCGACCGGTGAGCTGCTGGTGCCCCGCGCCCGAGCCGTGCTGGACGCGATGGACGCCCTCGTGGCGGAGGTCGCGGTGTTCAGCCGCCCCTTCACCGGCCGCCTGCGGCTGGGCATCATCCCCACCGTCGCCCCCTACCTGCTGCCCGTCGCGCTGCCGGCCCTCCGCCGCGCCTTCCCCGACCTGGAGGTCGAGGTCCACGAGGAGCGGACAGCGCCGCTGCTGGACGGCGCGACCACCGGGCGGCTGGACCTCGCCGTGCTCGCGCTGCCGGTGGTCGACCGCAACCTGACCGCCGTCCTCCTCTACGCCGAGGACTTCGTGCTGGTCACCCCGAAGGACCACCCGCTGGCGGAGGGGCAGGTGATCTCCCGGCAGGCGCTGCGGGAGCTGGACGTGCTGCTCCTGGAGGAGGGGCACTGCCTGCGCGACCAGGCCCTCGACGTGTGCCGCGAGGTGGGTACGGGCGTGGAGACGGCGGCCAGGGCGACCAGCCTCACCACCCTGGTGCAGCTGGTGGCGGCGGGGATGGGGGTGACGCTGTTGCCGGCGAGCGCGGTGAGCCTGGAGACCCGCCGCAACCAGCTGCGGGTCAGCCGGTTCGCCTCCCCGAAGCCGGGACGCCGGATCGGGCTGGTGTACCGGGACAGCGCCGGCCGGGAGGCCGAGTTCACCGCGATCGCCCACGAGCTGCGGCGTGCGGTGCGGGCCCGGCGGATGCCGGTGCGGCTCGCCCCCGACCGGGCCTGAGGCCTGACCTCGTGGTGCTGCCCGGCGCCGGGACCACCGGAGGGTGAGGTCGGATTCCTGCCAGAGCGGTGGCCTGAACTGGGGCATGCTGGTCGCATGCTTCTCGACCGCGACCGGTGCGTGCGAGCGGTGCGGTCCAGGGACGCCCGCTTCGACGGGTGGTTCTACACGGCGGTGCTCACCACCGGCATCTACTGCCGGCCCAGCTGCCCGGTGGTACCGCCCAAACCGGAGAACATGAGCTTCCACCCCAGTGCCGCCTCGGCGCAGCAGGCGGGGTTCCGGGCGTGCAAGCGGTGCCGTCCGGACGCCAGCCCCGGCTCCCCGGAGTGGAACGAACGGGCCGATCTGGTGGCCAGGGCGATGCGGCTCATCGCCGACGGCGTGGTGGACCGGGACGGTGTGCCCGGCCTGGCCGCGCGACTCGGCTACGGGGCCCGCCACGTCGAGCGGCAACTGGTGGCCGAGGTCGGCGCCGGTCCGCTGGCCCTGGCCAGGGCCCAGCGGGCGCAGACCGCGCGCCTGCTGGTCGAGACGTCCAGCCTGCGGATGGCCGACGTCGCCTTCGCCGCCGGCTTCGCCAGTGTCCGCTCGTTCAACGACACCGTGCGGACGGTCTTCGGTCTCACCCCGAGCGAACTGCGGTCGCGGGTGCGCGGCGGAGCGCCGCCCCGGACGCCGGGGACCCTGGCGGTGCGGTTGCCGTTCCGGAGGCCGTTCACCCCGGACAACCTGTTCGGCCACCTCGCGGTCACCGCCGTTCCCGGCGTCGAGGAGTGGCGCGACGGCGCGTTCCACCGCGCCCTGCGACTCCCCCACGGACCGGCCGTGGTGGCCCTGCGCCCGGAAAGCGACCACATCGGGTGCCGGCTCACCCTCTCCGACCTGCGCGACCTGCCCGCCGCGATCAACCGGTGCCGGTGGCTGCTGGACCTCGACGCCGACCCGGTCGCGGTCGACGAGCTGCTCACCGCCGACCCCGCGCTGGCCCCGCTGGTCCGGGCGAACCCGGGACGCCGGGTTCCCCGTGCGGCGGACGGCGCGGAGTTCGCCGTCCGCGCCGTCCTCGGCCAGCAGGTCTCCACGGCGGCCGCCCGCACCCACGCCGGTCGGCTGGTCGCCGCCCACGGGGAGCCGTTGCCCGAACCCCACGGCGGCCTCACCCACCTCTTCCCCGCACCGGAGGCCCTGGCCGGTCTCGACCCCGAGAGCCTCGCCCTGCCCAGGGCCCGGCGCGCCACCCTGACCACCCTGGTGGCCCGGTTGGCGGCGGGGGACCTGGACCTCGGTCCGGGCGCGGACTGGGACCGGGCCCGCGCCGAGCTCCGGCCCCTGCCGGGGCTGGGGGACTGGACCGTGGAGACCATCGCGATGCGGGCGCTCGGCGACCCCGACGCCTTCGTCGCCACCGACCTGGGTGTCCGGCACGCGACCAGGGCCCTGGGGCTGCCGCACACCCCGGGGGCGCTCACCCGCCGCGCCGGGGCCTGGCGGCCCTGGCGCGCCTACGCCGTGCAGTACCTGTGGTCCACCACCCACCACCTGATGAACCGGTTACCCGGCTGAGCAGTCCCCGCCCACCGGGGCGGACCATCGAGAGAACGACGTTGGCAGGAGAGTTCGACATGAGCACCGCGACGACGCCCGACGGGCGTCGAACCCACACCGTCGTCGACAGCCCGATCGGACCGCTGACCCTGGTCGCGACCGGCGGCGTGCTGGCTGGCGTCTACATGGAGGAGCACCGCCACCGCCCCGACCGTGCCACCTTCGGAGCACAGGACGACACCGGGTTCGACGAGGCCGCCCGGCAGCTGGCGGAGTACTTCGCCGGGGAACGCACGGACTTCGACCTGCCGTTGGCGCCGCACGGAACCCCCTTCCAGAAGCAGGTCTGGGCCCAGCTCCGCGACATCCCCTACGGGGAGACGGTCTCCTACGGCGACCTGGCGGCGAGGATGGGCCGCCCCTCCGCGTCGCGGGCCGTCGGCCTGGCCAACGGCCGGAACCCGATCAGCGTCATCGTGCCCTGCCACCGGGTGGTGGGTTCCACCGGCAGCCTCACCGGCTACGCCGGGGGCGTGGAGCGCAAACGCACCCTCCTCGACCTGGAACGGCGGGTGAGCGGCCGGGCCCTGCTCTGAGGCGGGGGCGGCCCC
>NZ_AGVX02000400.1 GCF_000239155.1 Actinoalloteichus spitiensis RMV-1378 | reverse complement strand
CCTGGCGGCGCGGGACGGCGCTGACGGGAGCGGGTGGGAGGGGCGCCGCGCGGGGCGCCCCTCCCACCGCCGTCTCAGCCCCGGGTGTCCTGGTCGGGCAGTGGCGTGCCGGTCGGCGTCTCGTCGGTGGGCACGTCGGCCCGTCCGTCCGGCGTCGTGCCGGCCCCGTCGCTTCCCTGCCCGCGGCGGACGGCGGAGAGCAGCAGCTGCGCCACGTCGACCACCTCGACGTTCTCGCCGGCGGTGCCCTCGTTCTGCCGCTGGGTGACGCCGTCGGTGAGCATCACCCGGCAGAACGGGCAGCCGGTGGCGATCTTGGTGGGGGCGGTGCCCAGCGCCTCGTCGACCCGGTCCACGTTGATCCGCTTGCCGATGCGCTCCTCCATCCACATCCGGGCGCCGCCGGCCCCGCAGCACATCGACCGGTCGGCGTGCCGGGGCATCTCCCGCAGCGCGGCGCCGGAGGCGCCGACCAGTTCGCGGGGCGGCGAGTACACCTGGTTGTGGCGGCCCAGGTAGCAGGGGTCGTGGTAGGTGACGTCCTCGGCGACGGGGGCCACCGGGGTGAGCCGCCGTTCGCGGACCAGCCGGTTCAGCAGCTGGGTGTGGTGGACGACCTCGTAGTTCCCGCCGAGCTCGGAGTACTCGTTGGCGAGGCTGTTGAAGCAGTGCGCGCAGGTGGCGACGATCTTGCGCTTACCGGCCGGTCGGCCCTCGAAGACGCCGTTGAGCACCTCGACGTTCTGCTGGGCGAGCATCTGGAACAGGAACTCGTTGCCGGCCCGCCGCGCCGGGTCGCCGGTGCAGCTCTCCTCCGGTCCGAGCACCACGTACTTCACGCCGGCGGTGTGCAGGAGTTCCGCGACCGCCCTGGTGGTCTTCTTGGCGCGGTCCTCGAAGGCCCCGGCGCAGCCGACCCAGTACAGGTACTCCACGTCGTCGGCGAGTTCGCCGTCGAAGACGGGGACCTCGAAGTCGAGGTCCTCCGTCCAGGCGAGGCGGTCCTTGGCGTTCTGCCCCCAGGGATTGCCCTTGTTCTCCAGGTTCTTGAACATGCCGCCGAGTTCGGTGGGGAAGTTCGACTCGATGAGCACCTGGTAGCGGCGCATGTCGACGATGTGGTCGACGTGCTCGATGTCCACCGGGCACTGCTCCACGCAGGCCCCGCAGGTGGTGCAGGACCACAGCACCTCGGGGTCGATGACGCCGCCGAGTTCGCCGTTCTCGCCGGGCTCCCCGACGAGGGGCCGCTCGGCCTCGGCGAGGGCGAGGGCGTCGATGCCGGCGAGCCGGGCCTCGGCGCCGTCACCGGTGATGCCGACCTCGTCGCCGGCCATGTCCTTCCGGCCGCCGGCCATCAGGTAGGGGGCCTTGGCGTAGGCGTGGTCCCGGAGGGCGGTGATGACGAGTTTGGGGGAGAGGGGCTTGCCGGTGTTCCACGCCGGGCACTGGGACTGGCAGCGTCCGCACTCGGTGCAGGTGGTGAAGTCCAGCCAGCCCTTCCAGGTGAAGTCCTCGACCTTGCCGGCGCCGAAGGTGTCGGTGTCCGGGTCGGCCTCCTCCAGGTCGAGGGGCTTGCCGTCGCTCATCATCGGCCGCAGCGCGCCGAGGGCCTGCCCGCCCTCGGGTTCCCGCTTGAAGTAGATGTTGACGAAGGCCGCGAAGCGGTGCCAGGCGACGCCCATCGTGATGTTCCTGGCGACGACGACGAACCACAGCATCGAGACGAGGACCTTCACCGTGGCGACGAGCAGGACCCCGGTTTCGAGGGCGCCGGTCGAGGCGCCGGAGAAGGCCAGGACCAGGGGGTAGCTGGCCAGGAAGCTCGCGGAGTAGGAGTCGGCGCCGAGCAGCGCGCCTTCGAGGCCCCGGAGCAGCAGCACGCACAGCGGGATCACGAGGATCACCGCTTCGACGAAGTAGGCCTGCCGGAAGTTGGACCCGGCGAAGCGGGACACGCGGTCGGGGCGGCGCGGGTGGTTGAGCTGCCGGATCACGATCAGCGTGAGGATGCCGATCAGGGTGGCCGCGGCGAAGAACTCGATCACGACCTCGAAGACGATCCAGTGCCCGATCAGCGGCAACGCGAAGGTGGGGTCGAAGAGCTGGCCGTACCCGGTGGCGAGGGTGGGGACGAGGAGGACGAAGCCGGCCGCGACGAACCAGTGCGCGGCACCGACGACGCCCCACTTCAGCATCCGGGTGTGGCCGAGTGCCTCGGTCAGCATGGTGCGCAGCCGGGCCCCCCACGGTCCGTTCCTCGTCGGGTCCGGTTGCCCGAGGCGGATCGTCTTGACCATGCGGGTGATGGCGCGCACGAACAGGGTGACGGCGTACGCCGTGGCGGCGAGGCAGATCGCCACGAGGGTGAGCTGGAGAGCGCCCATGCTTCCGGCCTCCTGATCGGGACTGTTCCCCGCAGCCTAGACCAGGTTACCGGCCGGTAATAACTCCTGGCGCTGTCGGTGTGCCCAGTTTTCGCGGCCTCCGACCGTGCGGCCGTGCATAATATGGAACAAATGTTCTGATTGTTAGGGGGTTCGCATGGTCTACCTGCTGCTCGCCGTCGCGATCGCCGCCGAGGTGACCGCGACGGTCGCCCTCCGCTTCTCCGAGGGCTTCTCCCGCCTGATCCCCTCGATCATCGTGGTGGTGGGCTATGTGATCGCCTTCCGTACGCTGGCCGAGGTGCTGAAGCGGGGGATGCCGATCGGCACCGCCTACGCGATGTGGGCCGGGATCGGGGTGGCCGCCGTCGCCGTGATCGGGGCGCTGTTCCTCGGTGAACAGCTGACGCTGGTCAAGATCGCCGGCCTGGTCCTCGTGGTGGGAGGTGTCGTGCTCCTCGAACTCGGGGGCGGGCACGGCGACCCCGGGGCGTCGTCCTCGGTCGCCGCCGAGGCGGACCTGGACACGGGCGGGAACGGAAGGACGGGAGCGCAGGGGTGACGGCGGAGTCGCGGGACGGACGGGTGGCCAGGGGTGACCGGCGCCGTGCGCTGATCGTCGCCGCCGCCGTCCGGGTGGTCGAACGGGAGGGCGTGGCCGGGCTGACCCACCGCGCGGTGGCCGCGGAGGCGGGCGTGTCGCCGACCTCGACGGCCTACCACTTCGCGACCGTGGACGACCTCATGGTCGGCGCGCTCCGGGCATCGGTGGAGGACAGCGCGGGCGGTCTGCTCGACCAGGTGCGGCGGACCGCGACCGATCCGGTCCGTGCCCTGGCCGACTACGTCACCGTCCACCGGGGGCGGGCCATCGCCGAGTACGAGCTGTACCTCCAGGCGGCCCGCCGGCCCGCGCTCCGCCCGATCGCCAGACAGTGGTTGGACGCCCTCTCCGAGGTGCTCCGACCGGTGGTACCGGACGAGACGGCCCGGCGCGCCCTGGTGGCGACCGTGGACGGCCTGCTGTTGCAGTCCCTGCTGTCGGACGAGCCGCCGAGTGAGGCGGAGATGCGCGCGCTGCTCGGGCACGTCGTGCGGGTCAGCGGCTCCGACACCGGACCGGCCGCGCCCCACGGTTGACCGCCCCCTCACCGTTGACCGAGTCGGACGGTTGACGGGCCGATATCGGTTCCCCCGAGCCTGGTGGGCCGGCCGGGAGCTGCCGGCCAGGGCGGGGGCCCTCCGCCGGGGCGGGGGCGAGGGGTCAGGGCGCGGTCGACCCGGTGCGGCCGTGGGGCCGGGGGCGGTCGCCGCCGCCCGCCCGGCGCGCCCGGTAGGCACGCTGCTGGCAGGCACGCGAGCAGTAGCTGCGGCGCCGGCCGGTCGGCGCGAGGACCAGTTCGGTTCCGCAGCTGAGGCACCGCGAGTGGTTCCGGGGGACGACCGTCCCCGTCGCGGAGCCAGGTTCCAGCGCCTCCCGCGACAGCGCCTCCCGCGACTGGGACTCCTGGGCGGCGACCAGGGACTCGACGCCGTCCAGCAGCCGTGCCAGACCGAGTTCGAACGCGGAACGGGGGTCGGGGGTCGCTCCGGCCGCCGCCATCTTCGCCAGGTTCGGGTAGTTGGTCAGGTCGAAGCGTCGCCAGAACGGCGAGCCCGCTGACCGCCAGCCGTTCTCCCAGGTGCCCGCACCCTCCACCGACAGCCTGGCGGAACCCCGGACATAGCCGTCCACGGCCTGGGCCAGGTTGACCAGCTCGTCCTCCGGTAGCCCCGTCGCCAGCAGGACGTCCAACGCGGCCTCGTGGGCCGCGAGCATGTTGGGCCCGGGAACCGCCCGGTGCGTGGAGATCTCCAGGACCCAGGGGTGGCGGTGGTAGAACTCCCAGTCCTGGCGGGCACGGGCCTCCAACCGCACCCGCCAGCCACCGGCCAGGTCGTAGAAGAGCGAGAGCTCCCCGTACGCGCGGTCCACCATCACGTCCACCAGGTCGTCCCTGCTGGGGACGTGGCGGTAGAGCGACATCGCCGTGAAACCGAGCCGGGCCGCGACCGCGCGCATCGACACCGCCGCCAGCCCACCCACGTCGGCCATGCCGATCGCGGTCTCCGCGATCCGTTCCCGCGTCAACCGAGGTCGACGGCCACGGTCGGAGTCGCCGGTGGTCCCCCACAACAGCGCCATGCCGTGCGCGAACGTCTCCTGGTTCGTGCTCTTCGCCGCCATCCCACGTCCACCGGTCCTCGACGATTACCCGGAGTATGTATACAGCCCACACCCGTGGTGTACGGCGCACACCTCGGCCCTCGGCGCGTCCCGTCGGCTTCGGCGTCGACTTGCGCCGCTGAGGCGGGGGCGGTGCGGATTCGGCCGGGGAACGCGGGCGCGACGGCGTTCCCGATTCCTGGCGAGCGGGGTGAACCGGAGCGGGGAGGCGATTTCCCCGAACGTCGAGGCGGCGCGGGTTGGTTTTCCCTCACCCGGCGGACGCCAGCGCACGCGCGATGCGTGGATGGTCGTCGGAAACCCGATTCCGCCGTCGTCCGCACGGGCGCTACCACGGCGGCGCGCCGGCCGCCACCGCGCGAACCGGGCCTGGTCAGCCGGTGGAAGGATGGCGTCTAGCTCGTCGGAGGGAGCCAGGCCACGCGCCGCCGAGGGGCGGTATCCCGCCACTCGGCTTCGAATGCCCACGGGCGGGAAGGGTGTCCCGCCCGCTTCCCGTGCCGGCGAGGAAACGAGAAGGCCCGAGGAGTGGCATCGCTCCGGAGTGGGCTCACCATTCCTCGTGGGGCGAATGCGGAGTCGGCCGACGGCGGAAAGGGAAGGAGAATTCGCCGGATCAAGGGGGCGGGCCTCGGTGGAATGGGAACAGGCTCGGCTCGCTGCTTTCTCCGGGCGATCGGCGCGTGACGGAACCGGACGCGGGGTTCCCTCACGCCGCCGGGGAGCGCCGGTGGCGTCCTGGCGCGGCGTCGGAGCGCCGAGACTGGCGACAGCGGGCGGGCACAGCACCGTGACCTGGTCGTTCCTCCCGGCGGCTCCGAACGGGACGCCGGTGTTCAGGTGGAGGCGAGCGAGGCCAGGGCGTCGAGCCTGCGCAGGGTCTCGTCACGCCCCGCCGTCTCCAGGTCGAACAGGCACCGGCCCACGCCGGCCTCGGCCAGCTCGGAGATCGTCGCGGGGTCGTCGGGAGTGCCGAAGACGGTCACCGGCAGGTCCCTCCCGGCCTTCGCCCGGACCTCGGTGACGCGGGCCGCCAGTCGTGGCGTGTTGGCCCGGGGCAGCCATCCGTCCCCGTACTCGGCCAACCGGCGGAGCGCCGCCCGGCTCTCGCCGCCCACGTAGATCGGCGGATGCGGCGTCTGGACCGGCTTGGGCCACTGGTGGATCGGGTCGAGGTCGACGTGCTCGCCGTGGAACTCGGCCAGTTCCTCGGTCCAGATGCGCCGGATGGCCAGCACCCGCTCGTCGAGGAGGGCGCCCCTGGTGGCCGGGTCGGTGCCGTGGTTGCGCATCTCCTCCTTGTTCCAGCCGCCGCCGACGCCCAGGATCGCCCTGCCGTCGGAGATGAGGTCCAGGCTGCTGACCTCCTTGGCGGTGTGGATCGGGTCCCGTTGCGGGATCAGCGCGATCCCGGTGGCGAGCACGAGCCGCCGGGTGACGGCGGCGGCCGCGCTGAGCACCACGAAGGGGTCGAGGGTGCGGTAGTACTTGCGTGGGAGCTCACCGCCCTCCGGGTAGGGGCTCTCCCGGCTTGCCGGGATGTGGGAGTGCTCGGCCAGGAACAACGCGTCGAAGCCGCGCTCCTCCAGAGCCGTGGCCAGGTCGACGGGGCGGATGCTCTCGTCCGTGACGAAGGTGGAGACTCCGAACTTCATCCTTCGAGGGAAACACGATCCGCCCGGCGGCGCCGATGTCCACGAGGACGAGCTGATCCGTGCCAGCACCGGCGGCGGTCCGCGGGTGTCAGCTCGCCGCCCGGACGTCGCGACCAGGGCCGGACGGGCGCGCGCTGGCGGTGAGGGGCGGCCCGAGGCGGACGGGCAGCCCGACGCCCGTCCTGGTGCTCGCGAGTCGAACGCCGGCATGCCCGACGGTCGCCCGACACCGACACCGACACCGACACCTGGCCCGGCGCTGCTGCTGTCGGCGCCCTCGCCGGTTCTCGCCGAAGCGGTCGGGCGATGCGCGTCCTGGGACCACCGGTCGCCCGGACCCCGGTGGTCGCGTGGGGGCCCGGGTGGCAGGCGAGGCTGGGGCGAGTCCCACCAGCACGACGTCGAGGTGCTGCGCCACCCGGGGACGGCCAGCCGCTGGTGCTACCCGCTCGCTGGGTCGGCCTCGTCGTCGAACCGGGCCCGAGCCCGGCGGACGGCCGGCAGGTTCGTCGAGCTCCAGCCCAGGAGGGCGTCGATCAGGTCCTGGAGTGTCTTCCCGAGCGGCGCGATGTGGTACTCGACCGCCACGGGACGGGTGGCCGTGACGATCCGTTCGACCATGCCGTTGCGTTCCAGCCGGCGCAGGGTGGTGGTCAGCGACTTCTGTGTGACCAGGGGGATGGCTCGGCGGAGCTCGTTGAAGCGGCGCGGGCGCTCGCACAGCGTGTCCAGCACCAGCAGCGACCACTTGTCGAGCACCTGGTCCAGCAGTTCGCGGTGTTCGGTGGTGACCTTCGGGTGCTCCGGGGCGGAGGGGGTGGTTTCCTGCACGACACCTAGTCTCGTTGAAGTGCCCTTCGGATACCAGGTACACATTCGATACCAGCTGGTTCCTGCTCGTGTTCCTCGATCGAAAGGGCGAACCATGGCCGTGCGGCTGTTGACACCCGAGGGAATGTTCCAGCCGGTCCCGTACCACCACGTCTCGGTGGGCACGGGATCCCGGCAGATCCACGTGGCGGGTCAGATCGCCCGTGACGCCGAGGGCAACCCCCTCGCCACCGGCGACCTGGCCGGGCAGGTCGCCCATGCCCTGCGCAACACCGCGCGGGGCCTCGCCGGCGCCGGCGCGACCTTCGCCGACGTCGTGCGGCTGCGCTTCTACGCCGTCGCCTGGGCGCCGGACAAGATGGATGCCTTCGTGGCCGGGATCCAGCAGGTCGCGGACGAGATCGGGCTTCCGAGCCCGCTGCCCCCGGCCTCGCTGATCGGCGTCGACTACCTCTTCGAACCGGACGTCCTCGTCGAGGTCGAGGCCGACGCCGTGCTCGACTGACGCCGTCCGGAGGGCCGGGTCCCGCGTTCCCCCGAACGAACGCTGGACCCGGCTCGGTGGCGGTCGGCTGAGGTCCGGTTGGCCGGATCCCGCCCGGGCGGGAGGCCACGCGGTGGCAGGTCCGGTCGGAGGTCATCGCCGGGGACGGCCAGGGTCCGAGCCGATTTCGGCCAGTGCCCGCGCGGTGGACGTCCCCGCTCCGCCAACTCTGCCCACGCGGCGCCCATCGCTGGAAGGGAGCGAGCTGGGCGGAGGCCACGGACAGGGCACGACGGGGGCAGGACGGCGCCAGGAGCCCAGCGTGTCCAGACCGATCAGGTGGCAGCTGCCGGTCGTGCGGCAGGTCAGCGGTGTGGGGCGAGCGCGCCCTGGCGGTGGCACCGGGCCCGGCAGCTCCGCGCGTTCCACGCCGAGAAGATCCTCCAAGAGCTTCCTCCCGGCCGGTGTCGCCGGCCCCCGAGTGACGGCAGGGGCGGGCCCTGCGCCAGTCCGATCAGGACCGGACCGCGTCGCTGCCCGCCGCCAGCTCCCGCAACGACGTGTCCAGCGCGCGTAGGAGCTCACCCACCCGGCCCCCGCCTCCCGGGGCCGCCGGGTAGCGGGTCAGGACGTCCACCACGAGGGGGCCGGCCAGTCCCCGGGCCCGGACGAGGTGGTCGGCGGCGACCCCTGGGTCGCCACCGGCGTCGAGCTCGAACGCCCGCGCCGCGTGGGCTGCCGAACCGAGGATGTGCTTGACCTGGGTCGCCTTCGCCAGGGGGTGCAGGAACGCCGCGCTGGCCGAGGCGACCGCGGCACGCGCTGCCTCCCCCGCCGACGGTTGCCCGGCGTCGCGGGCCTCCTGGTACGCGCGGAGCGCCGCCCAGGCGCCGTCCCGGATCACCTTCGTCCGCCTGGCCCCGCCGGCGAACTCCCGTGCGGCGTCGATCGCGGCACGCGGACGCGGGTCGTCGGGACGGTGCCGTTCGAATATCGCCAACGCCGGAAGGGCGCAGGCCACCGCGAAACCCGCGACCGCGCGCAGGTCCGCCGTGCTCAGGTCGACCGTCAGGCTCTCGTCGGTACCGCCGTCATCCACTCCTGCGACCGTATCGTTGGAGTACCGGTTGAGCCTTGGCGACGGGAGTGCCAGCACGGCGTGGGCGGAGTGTCGAACAGGGAGGCACCGCAGAGGTGGGTGGATCGCCGTTCGGGCGCGTGCCCGCTGGCGGTTCACCCCGCCGCCGATCCGGCCCCCAGCGGAGCGTGCGGCCGGCGCGACCGCCGTTCACCACGGCCGATCCGCGTCCGGCACGCCCCGTAGAGCAGGTGCGGATCGGGGATCGAGTACGTGGGCAGCCACCGCTGGAGCCAGCGCGGATCGACGGGGACGCCGGTCTGGCGCTCGAGCTGCGCGAGGCAGGTCGGGCGGGCGAGGTCGAGGTCCACGTCAGGGCCGAGCGCCCACTCCGGGCGGATCTCGTGCTGGTGTGGATCAGGCGCACGAGGGTAGCGGTGATCGAACCAAGCGGTGATCCTGCCGTTCAGCGCCTGCGTGACGAGCCCGACGCCGTTCATGTTCCAGTACACGCTGAAGAAGGCGCCTCCGCTCGCCGAACATCGACGGGCGATTTCCGGGAACCTCAGCTCGTCCTCTCGACCAGGGAGAGGTAGGCGTCGAGTTGGGCTGCCCCGGCGAGGAGGTGGCGGCTCCGGGCGGTCAGTCGGCCCTGCCAGGAGACGAGGAAGTCGGCCAAGGCGGCCGGGTCGCCCGCCTCACGCAGGGATTCGAGGAACCGGGCGACCTGGTGCAGCAGGTAGCCGCCCCGGCGCAGCTGCCGTGCGATCTCGGCGTCGCGCACGGCGTCCGGCCCGTACTCCCGGTGCCCCGTGGCCCGGTCGCGGGTGGGACGCAGGATGCCGGCCGTCTCCCAGGTGCGCAGCGTCGCCGGGTGCAGGTCGAGCCGGCGCGCGAGTTCCCCCACGGTCAGCGCACGCCCCCGGATCGGGGTCGGGGCACCGGTGGACAGGGCCTCGAGGGCGGCGGCGACCTCGAGGCGGGTGTCGCGTTCGGTGAACAGCGCGACGTGTGCCGCGTCGAGGAGCCGGTAGGCGGAGTCGCTGTCGCCGCGATGGGTGGCCCGCATGATCTCCACCGCGGCCTGGTGGCCGTGCCCGCCGCGCAACGCGAGGAACGCCCGGAGGGCCTGCGCGTGCAGCCGGGTGTAGCGGCGGG
>NZ_AGVX02000401.1 GCF_000239155.1 Actinoalloteichus spitiensis RMV-1378 | reverse complement strand
CCGGCGGTCGTCTCTGCGACCGCCGGCCCCGTGCCGTCAGTCGACGGGGAGTGCGTCCAGCACCGCGTTCAGCGTGTTCTGGAACTCGGTCACCAGCACCAGTTCGTCCTCCTCGCCCTGCCGGGCGCCTCCGACCCGGATGGTGAGGTCACCGGAGGTGTAGACGGCGCGGTACACGTCGAGGCCGTCGGTGTTGGACCGCATGATCGTCACCGCCTCGGGGATGCCGTCGAGGGTGACGACCTCCATCTCCTGGATGGCCTGCACGTCGACGAGGGCGTCGGCGACCGAGGTCGCCTCGTCCGGTCCGGCGGTCTCGAAGGCCAGCACCGTGTGGGAGGTGCCCGCGTCGTTGCTGCCCGAGTACACCAGTCGCTCGGTGCCGTTCTCGGTGAGCGACCCCAGCGTCGTCTCCCCGTACAGACCCAGGTCCACGCCCTGTTGCGCGGTGAGCAGCCCGCTGTTGCCGTCGGGACCCCCGGGCAGGGCGGGCAGCAGGTCGGGGCCGAACTCGGGGGGCGCCGGCGGCGCGTCCTGCTGGTCACCGCCCGGGTTCTCCGACTCGCCTGCGGTGGCGCCCGTGTCGCGGAGGACGAACCACCAGACGCCCGCACCGACGGCCGCCAGTCCGATCACGACCGCCGCGATGATCGCGACCAGTTTGCCCTTCTTGCCGCCGGAGGACGACTTCGCGCCGTCGAAGGACTCGGGGCCCGAGTACCAGCCCTGACCGGGAGGCGGCGGGAAGTTCTGGTCGCCGCCCCACGGCGGCGCGCCGTTCGCCCCCTGCGGCGGGGGCCCACCGGCGGTGACCGCCGGCACCACCTGGGTGCGTTCGGTGTCGTTCGCGAGGGCCTGCGCGGAGTTCTGCTGGGGGAAGTTCCGCCCCGAGGGGAAGGCCTGCTCGATCGAGGCGTGGGGAGTGTTGGCGGAGAACGCCCCGGGGGTCCACCCGCCGGCCTGCGGGCTGGACGCCGACGCCAGGATCTCGTCCCGCTGCCTGCGGTGTTCCTCGGCGCTGATCTGCCCGCCGGCCAACGCCGCGTCGAGCTGCTGTAACTGTTCTTGCCAGGTCATCCCAGCGTCTCCTCGCTCCGGGGCCGGAGGTCACCGGCTGCCGCGGTTTCGGTTGTGCGCCCTGGGCGCCGCGCTGCCCCGCCAGCGTCGCAAAGGGTACCCGCCCGGGCCAGGCGTCTCGTGTTGTCAGGTTCCGGTCCGCCCCGGCACCGCGGTTCGCGGCCGTCCGAAGCGTTCGCGCCGCCGGTACCAGCGGTACACGGGAACCTCGACCAGGCGGTAGACCAGTTCGGACACGACGACGACCGCCACCACGGTCACCGACAGGGCCACGAACAGGCTGGTTCTCGGTGTGAGCAGGCCGAGGAGCGTGTAGGCCACCGGAATGTGGGTCAAGAATACTGAATAGGTCCGCTTGGCGGCAGTGGCTATCCAGGACGACCGGACGAGTCGTCCGTTGGCCCCCATCATCAGCACTGTGATGACCACCACGAGCACCAGTGTCCGGGCGTGGGCCTCACCTGCGGGAATTCCCTCGTTCGTCAAACCGGCCCGCACAAACAGCAGGAATTGCAGAATCCCGAAAACCGTGCCGAGCGCAACGGGGATCAGGCCGCTTCTGACGAGCGACACCAACTGGCCGAGGAAAACGACCGGCAGAAACGTGATGACGGTGCGCAGCTGGGCGGTGGCCAGGCTGTCGGTCGTGTTCACCAGGGACAGCAGCACCGACACCACGCTGATCGCGAGAGCCGGCGGTAACCAGGGGTGCCGCCGGCCGAGGGGGATGGTGGCGGCGACGAAGAGGTAGAAGGTGAACTGGACCAGCAGCGTCCAGGCCACGGCGACCAGGGTGAACCACTGGTCGTCGAAGAAGTTGACCATGAACAGGTTGGCCCACAGGTCGCCCGGGCCCAGCTCGGGCCGGTGCAGGACCCAGCTCGTCTGGTACAGCAACCAGGCGAGGGTGACCGTCAGCCACAGGGCGGGCAGGAGCCGGAAGGCCCTGCGCAGCAGGAACTGCCCGGGGGTCTCCTTCGTCGCCACGTAGGTGATGACGAACCCGCTGATCACCAGGAAGGTGCCGACACCGGTGAACCCCATCAGGTTGTTCAGCCGGAGCGTTTCGACGACGGTGCTGTCGAGGAAACCCCGCACGGCCCAGTCGTGCTCGTTGGCGGCCAGCCATCCGGCGATGTGCCCGTAGGCGACCAGCACGGCGGCCACCACCCGCATCAGGTCGAAACCGTGCAGGTAGTCGAGCCTGCCCGGAACCCTGATCGGCAGGGTGGGGGCGTCCAGCGCGTTCACCCTGCGCGCCGGGCTCTGGTCACCAGGTGGCACAACTCGGCGGCTCCGCACAGCAGGGCCAGGGCCAGCGGCAGCGCCACGGCCGGCGGCAGGGCGGCGGCGAGGAGGTCCGCGGCGGCGAACCCGACGACACCGAGCAACACCAGCAGCCACTCGCAACGGGAGGACAGCCAGCGGGCGGGCGCCGATCTCGCCAGGGCGTGGGAGACCGGGCCGGCGCACTGCACGGCGACCAGGAAGAACAGCACGGCGAACACCGTGGTCAGCGGGTACCACCAGTTGTCGAGTTCCGGGTAGGCCGGTTCGGCGAGGGCCACGACCGCCCAGCACCCCGTGCCGAGCAGGACCCCGACCCAGGTCGGCATGCCGTTGTCCTGGCAGCTCCACACGATCTGGCCGAGGATGACCAGGGGGAGGAAGCTGGCCACCACGCCCAGCCTCGCCAGCTCCGGTACCGCGAGGCCCAGCCAGACCAGCAGACCGGTGGCGGCGAGCTGGCAGCCCAGTGGCACCCAGTGCGCCACGTCCCGCAGCGGCGCCGACCCGGCGGCCAGGGCGAGGGCCAGGATGGCCAGCAGCGGTACCCAGGCGAGCGGAACGAGGCGGATCGCGTCCCCGACCAGGTGGGGGGCCCACACCAGGTTGCCGAGGTAGTCGGCGACGCTGACCTCCCCGGCGTCCGGGGCCACCCACACCGTCGCGCCCACCAGCAGAGCCGCGGCGGCCAGCACCACCGCCACCGCCACCGGGAGGTAGAGGCGGAGCGCGGCCAGTCCGAGCCGCGCCGGGGACCGCTCCGGGCCGGACATCCCGGCAGCCTGGTAGCCGAAGGCGAGCAGGAGCAGCATGACGCCGAGGACCCCGAAGTCCTCGCCGATGCCCAACGGCCGGTTCAGCCACTCCCGGACGGTGTCGACCAGCCAGAGGTCCTCCCCAGCTCGGGACGTCCACAGCCCCACGAGGAACCCGTAGACGACGAGGACGGTGGCGGCGGCGCGCACCACCACGATCGGCGAGGCGACGCCGGGGCCGGCTGGCGGTGGTGCCACCGGGGTGGGCGGCGTCGGGGTGTCGGTGTGGTTCATCGCCATCAGCCAGCCTGGGGGTCGTCGGCGGGAAAGTCCTGGCACTGCCGGTCCAACAACGTCGCGAACCGCTCCGCGACGGCGGTCCGGTCCGTGCCGTAGGCCTCGACCCGGACGACGCGGTGGCCGACCAGGTAGTGGGCCCGGTAGGTGACCTCCTCGGTGATCGCCGGATCGTCGAGCACCTGGAGTCGCACATTGTCGTGCTCGACGGCGGTCGACCGGTAGCCGGCTCCCCGGTAGAGGTCGGTGATCTCGGCGAGCAGGTCCTCCGGGTCGTCCTGGAGGCTCACGGTGAACAGGGACAACCCGGTGACGGTGTCGGTCTCCGGGTCCCGCGTGATGTGGAAGTCGGCCTGGACGAGGCCACCGTCCAGGAGGAGGTCGAACTCCTCGGGGGGCAGGACGGTGTTGTCGTCCAGCTCCGCCTCGGTCAGCCGCTGCTCCACCAGGACCTCACCGTCGGGTTCGGTCAACGGGGTGGGTTCCAGGAGCGCCTCGGGTCGGCGCGGGTCGAGGTCGACGGGTTGGGGGATGCGTTCCTTCGCCTCCTCCACGGCGGGGTCGGCTCCCCAACCCCACACCAGGATCGCGGCGGCGGCGACCGCCGCGAGGGCGGTGAGGGTGACGGCCTGCCCGATCCAC
>NZ_AGVX02000402.1 GCF_000239155.1 Actinoalloteichus spitiensis RMV-1378 | reverse complement strand
GCAGGGTGCCGGCGCCACCGGGGCGCCGCGGTGGCGACCGCCGGCACCGGCCGGGTGGTGCCAGCTGCGCTCCTCGATGCTCGCCCCGCCGGGACGTTCCGTGTCCCGGACCGGCGGAAACGCCGCTGGTGATCAGCGCTCGATCACCAGAACAGGCTGCGGGCGATCAGGAGCACGGCGCTGAAGGCGGTGACACCCAGGAGAGCGCGGCGGAGGAGACCGGCGTCCACCACCCGCCGCAGGGGACCGGACAGGGCGAAGCCCGCGAGGAGGAAGGGCAGCAACGTGGCGGAGGCGACGAGCTCCGTGGTGCCGACCTGACCGCCGACGGCGAGCGCCAGGACGGACAAGGTCGAGCCGAGGCAGAAGTACGCGCCCATCGTCGCCCGCACTCGCGGACCCTTGTCCCGTTGGTACAGCAACGCCACCGGGGGACCGCCGATCGAGGAGGCCGTACCGAAGACGCCGCCCGCCGTACCCGCCACGAGCAGCGCCGGCCGAGTGGGGCTGGGACGCCAGGAGAGAACCGAGAGGACGACGCACACCAGGACGGACACGCCCACCACCACGGAGAACTCGCGCTGCGGCAGCCAGACGACGGCCCCGACGCCGACCGCGGTCCCCGCGGCCCGTCCAACCATCGCCCACCCCACACCGGACCAGTCGGTGGAGCGGTGCTCGCGGGCGAGGGTCATGGCCGCGTGCAGCGTTCCCACCACGAGGAGGGGAACCGGCACCAGCTCGGGCGCGATCATGATCAGGAACGGCGCGGCCAACAGGTTCATCCCGAGCCCGACCGATCCCTGGATGGTCGCCCCGACCATGACGATCAGACCTGCCACGAGCAGGGCGGCCAGCGACATCGTTCCTCCCGATCCCAGGTGAAGCGTGTTCCCGCCAGCCGGGTGCCGGCGTCGTCCACGCCACCCAAGGTTCCGCTTCGTGGAAGGCTGCTTCCGTCACGTGACCGCCTGCGGGCCGGCGCAACCCTAACGTGTGGTCTCCGGTGGGAACAGCCCACCCGACCGGGATCGGGCGCGCTCCCGATCCCGCGTCCCCCCAGGACCCGGCACCGCCTCCTCGCCCGGCTGACCCCAGCGGCGGACGTCGCGGGCCCCGGCCGGCCCCGGCCCGGGAGCGAACACCTCGGTGACCAGCGCCAAGGGTGTCCAGCGGGAGCGCGGCGCCCCGGCCTGACGGGAGGGGGCCCTGAGATCGGGGCCGGTGCGACGGGCACCGTCCGGCCGCCCTGCTCGGGCGGTGGGTGTGGTGGAGGACACCGCGTCACCGGTCACCCTGGCGCGTCCCGCGGCGGGCCACCAGGACGTTGACCTTGGTTCTCCGGGCTGGCTACGCTTTTTCGGCTCGTCGGAGGCTCACGCACGGACTCGTGGAGGCAGCGATGGCCAGACGACCGACCTCACTCCTGGCGCTCGGACTCAGCCTCGTGCTGCTCGCCGGTGCCGCGGTCACCGCGACCGCCTCATCCGACCCCACCGGCCGCGCCGCCCTCGCCGCCGACCTCGACCGCATCCTCGACGATCCCCGGCTCGCGGGAGCGCGGACCGCCGTGGTGGTGCGGTCGGCGGAGACCGGGGACACCCTCTACGACCGCAACGGTTCCGACCTGCTGCTCCCCGCCTCCAACGGCAAGCTGCTCACCGCGGCGGCCGCGCTGTCGGCGCTCGGCCCCGACCACCGCTTCACCACCAGCCTGCGCGCCGCGTCCCCGCCCCGTGGGGGTGCCCTCCCGGGCGACCTCCACCTCCGGGGCACCGGAGACCCGACGATGCTGGCCGAGGACTACGCGGAACTGGCCCAGCAGCTGGTCGAGGCCGGGGTGCGGGTCGTGCGGGGTGATCTCGTGGCCGACGACACCTGGTTCGACGAGGTTCCGCTGGGGGTCGGCTGGTCCTGGGACGACGAACCGTACTACTACTCCGCCCAGATCTCCGCGCTCACCGTCTCACCGGACACCGACTACGACTCCGGGACGGTCGTCGTGCGCACCGTGCCGGGAGACCACCCCGGCGACCCGACGACGGTGGAGGTGGTGCCCCCGACCGACCACGTCCGGCTCGTCAACCAGTCGACGACGGCGACGGCGGAGGAGGCCAGCGGCGTCGCGGTCGAACGGCGGCGGGGCGGCAACGACATCGTCGTGCGAGGCTCCCTGGCCGCGGGTTCCGGGCCGGTGGAGCGGTACAGCACCGTCGACGACCCCACCGGGTACGCGGTGGATGTGCTCCACGCCGCTCTCGACGACGCGGGGATCAGGGTGAACGGCGAGATCCGCCGCGGCGCGACCCCGGAGGGCACCGTCGAACTCGCCATCCGCGAGTCGATGCCGCTGCGGGACCTGCTGGTGCCCTTCATGAAGCTGAGCAACAACGGCCACGCCGAGATACTCGTGAAGACGTTGGGCGCCGAGCTGCGGGGTTCCGGAACCTGGGCTGCCGGCATCGAGGTGCTCACCGAGGAACTGGCCGAGCTGGGGCTGCCCGCCGGCGGCTACCGGATGGTGGACGGTTCCGGGCTGTCCCGGATGGACATGGTGACCGCGGGTCAGCTCGCCGACCTCCTGCTCCAGGTGCGCGAGGAGCCCTGGTTCGAGGTGTTCCAGGAGTCGCTGCCGATCGCCGGCGACCCCGACCGACTGGTCGGCGGCACGCTGCGGTCACGGATGGCGGGCACCGTGGCGGAGGGCAACGTGCTGGCCAAGACCGGTTCCCTGACCGGGGTGACGGGACTGTCGGGGTACGTCACCGCCACCGACGGCCAACCGCTGGTGTTCTCGATGCTGTCGAACAACTACCTCTCGCCCAGCCCTCGCGACGTCGAGGACGCCGTCGCGGTGCGGCTGGCGGAGTACCGGGGTGCCGAGGACCGGCCGCTGCCCGACGCGCGTGCCACCGACGGTCCGGTGTGGCCCGCCGACGACCCCGCCACCGCCGTCGACGAGTCGGAGCTCGAGTGCTCCTGGGTACCGGCCGGTTGCTGACGTCCCGGGAGCGGAGCACCAGCACCCGGCCACCGCCCCGGCCGCGTCGCTCCGGGTCCCGAAGACGAGAACGGCGCGGTGACCGCCCGGGTTCGGGGGTCACCGCGCCGCCGCGCTCGGCGCGCCGGGATCAGCCGCGCACCATCTTCCGCAGCACGTACTGCATGATGCCGCCGTTGCGGTAGTAGTCCGCCTCACCCGGGGTGTCGATCCGGACCACCGCGTCGAACTCGACCCGCTGCCCGTCCTCCCCGGTGGCGGTCACCCGGACGGTGTTGGGCGTCGAACCGTCGTTCAGCGCGGTGACCCCGCTGATGTCGAAGGTCTCGACGCCGGACAGGCCGAGGGACTCCGCGCTCTCGCCCTCCGGGAACTGGAGCGGGAGCACCCCCATCCCGATCAGGTTGGACCGGTGGATGCGCTCGAAGGACTCGGCGATGACCGCGCGGACGCCCAGCAGCGACGTCCCCTTGGCCGCCCAGTCCCGGGAGGACCCGGAGCCGTACTCCTTGCCGGCCAGGATGACCAGCGGCACGCCAGCCTCGGCGTAGGCCACGGAGGCGTCGTAGATCGTGGTCTGCTCGCCGCCGGCCAGGAAGTTCCTCGTGAAGCCGCCCTGGACGCCGTCGAGGAGGAGGTTTCGCAGCCGGATGTTGGCGAAGGTCCCTCGGATCATCACCTCGTGGTTGCCGCGACGGGAACCGTAGGAGTTGAAGTCCTTGCGCTCGACACCGTGCTCCCGCAGGTACCGACCGGCGGGGGAGTCGGCCTTGATGGCACCGGCCGGTGAGATGTGGTCGGTGGTCACCGAGTCGCCGAGCCGGGCCAGCACGCGGGCGCCGGCGATGTCGGTCACGGCCTCCGGCTCCATGCCCATGCCCTCGAAGTACGGGGGGCGGCGGACGTAGGTGGAGTCGGCGTCCCACTCGAAGGTCTTGCCCTCGGGGGTGGGCAGGGAACGCCAGCGGTCGTCACCGGCGAACACATCGGAGTAGCCCTCGCTGAAGCCCTCCGCCGAGATCGCCGAACCGATGACCTCCTGGACCTCCTGCGGCGAGGGCCAGATGTCCGAGAGGTACACCGGCTCGCCGTCCTGGTCGGTGCCCAGCGGTTCGGTGGTCAGGTCGAGGTCCATCGAACCGGCCAGTGCGTACGCCACCACCAGCGGCGGGCTGGCCAGGTAGTTCATCTTGACGTCGGGGTTGATCCGGCCCTCGAAGTTGCGGTTGCCCGAGAGGACGGAGACCACGGCGAGGTCGGCGTCGTTCACCGCCGCCGAGATCTCCTCCTGGAGCGGGCCGGAGTTGCCGATGCAGGTGGTGCAGCCGTAACCGACCAGGTTGAAGCCCAGCTTCTCCAGGTAGGGCAGCAGGCCCGCCCGCTCGTAGTAGTCCATGACCACCTTGGAGCCGGGGGCGAGGGTCGTCTTCACCCACGGCTTGGAGGACAGGCCCCGCTCGACGGCCTTCTTGGCCAGCAGCGCCGCCCCGATCATCACCGAGGGGTTCGAGGTGTTGGTGCAGGAGGTGATCGCGGCGATCGCCACGGCCCCGTGGTCGAGCTCGAAGGTGCCGGCCTCGGTGGTGACCCGGGTCGGTCGGCTGGGGCGACCGTCGGCGCCGTTCGCCGCCGACAGGACGGTCCGGGGCTTGCCGGCCTCGTCGTCGTCGTGCGCGTAGGTGGGCGAGTCGCTGGCCGGGAAGGACTCCTCCACGGCCTCGTCCACCACGGACTCACCGGGGCTGACGTACTCGCCGATGGTGTTGCGGAACGCCTGCTTGGCCGCGGCCAGTTCGATCCGGTCCTGGGGGCGCTTCGGGCCTGCGATGGAGGGCACGACGGTGCCCAGGTCCAGCTCCAGGGTCTCGGAGTACCGGGGCTCCGCGTCGGGGTCGTGCCAGAGCCCCTGCTCCTTGGCGTAGGCCTCGACGAGCGCGACCTGCTCCGAGGACCGGCCGGTCAGCTTGAGGTAGTCGATCGTCTCGCCGTCGATGGGGAAGATGGCGCACGTCGACCCGAACTCGGGGCTCATGTTCCCGATGGTCGCCCGGTTCGCGAGCGGCACCGCGCCCACACCCGACCCGTAGAACTCGACGAACTTCCCGACGACACCGTGCTGCCGCAGCATCTCGGTGATCGTCAGCACCAGGTCCGTCGCGGTCGTGCCCGAGGGCAGCTCGCCGTGCAGCTTGAACCCCACGACCCGGGGGATCAGCATCGAGACCGGCTGGCCGAGCATCGCGGCCTCGGCCTCGATCCCGCCGACACCCCAACCCAGCACGCCGATGCCGTTCACCATGGTGGTGTGGCTGTCGGTGCCCACCAGGGTGTCCGGGTAGGCCTGTCCGTTGCGGGTCATCACGACCCGTGCCAGGTGCTCGATGTTCACCTGGTGCACGATGCCGGTCCCCGGCGGGACCACCTTGAACTCGTCGAACGCGCTCTGGCCCCAACGCAGGAACTGGTAGCGCTCGCGGTTGCGCTGGTACTCCAGGTCCACGTTGCGCTCGAAGGCGTCCGGGCTGCCGAAGATGTCCGCGATCACCGAGTGGTCGATCACCAACTCGGCCGGGGCCAGCGGGTTGACCTTGCTGGGGTCACCGCCGAGCTGGGCGACGGCCTCCCGCATGGTGGCCAGGTCCACCACGCAGGGGACACCGGTGAAGTCCTGCATGATCACCCGTGCCGGGGTGAACTGGATCTCGGTCGACGGGTCGGCCTTGGGGTCCCAGTTCACCAGTGCCCGCACGTGGTCGGCCGTGATGTTCTGGCCGTCCTCGGTGCGGAGCAGGTTCTCCAGCAGGATCTTCAGGCTGAACGGGAGTCGGTCGGCTCCGGGCAGCGCGCTCAGTCGGAACACCTCGTGGGAGGCGTCGCCGACGGTGAGCGTGCCGCGCGCGCCGAAGCTGTCCTGGCTCGCAGGTGCGGTCACGTCAAAACTCCATCTCGCGACGGTGCAAGGTCAGTTCGGGAGACGGGTCAAGTCTGGCCCAGCCGGTTCTGCCGTGCCGATCGACCTCGCCGCAGCAAAAACAGTACGCTTGTCCTTTTTTGCTTTTCAAGTCGGGGTGTGGTTTCGGAGCCCACGTCCCACCACGTTCACGACGCCGCCGCGCCCGGTCGCGGAACGACCGGGC
>NZ_AGVX02000403.1 GCF_000239155.1 Actinoalloteichus spitiensis RMV-1378 | reverse complement strand
CCTCCTCGCACACCTCGCTCACGCCGGCATCCTCCAGTCCCGGAACTCCAGGGCACGGGTGACGTGCTCCTCGGTGGGCCTCTCCTGCTCGGCCAGGTCGCAGAGGGTCCAGGCCACCCGCAGGCAACGATCGGCTCCTCGGGCGGTGACCGACCCCTCGCACAGACCGCGGTCCAACACGGCCAGCACGGTGGGCGGGGGTCGGAACCTGCCGCGCAACGCGGAACCCGGCACCTCGGCGTTCGTGCGCCAGCCATGGTCGGCCCACCGCTCGGCGGCCCGTTGTCTGGCCCGCCGCACCCGTTCCCGCACCACGGCGGTGGTCTCCTCCGGGGCGACATCGGCGCCGGCCGGCGTCATGGCCAGCACGGGCCTGGTCCGCACCCGCAGGTCCACCCGGTCCAGCAGGGGACCGGACAGCCTCCCGAAGTACTTCCGGCGGGCGGTCGGTGAACAGACGCAGTCGGTGTCACGGGGCGGCGCGCACGGGCACAGGTTGGTCGCCAGCACCAGCTGGCAGCGGGCCGGGTAGCGCGCGATGCCATGGCTCCTGGCGATGCGGACCTCACCCTCCTCGACGGCCGTGCGGAGCGCCTCGAGGCGGTGCGCACCGAACTCGCAGGCCTCGTCGGCGAAGAGCACCCCGCGGTGTGCGCAGCTCACCGCTCCCGGACGGGCCACCCCGGACCCGCCCCCGACCAGCCCGGGCACGGTGGTCGCGTGGTGGGGTGCCACGAAGGGAGGGGAGGTGACCAGCGGCGCGTCCGGAGTCAGCAGCCCGGCCAGCGAATGGATGGTGGTCACCTCGAGCGCGTCGGCTCGGGACAACTCGGGGAGCAGCCCGCTGAGCCGGCGGGCCAGCATCGTCTTCCCGGTTCCCGGAGGACCGGCGAGCAGGAGGTGATGACCGCCGGCCGCCGCGATCTCCAGCGCCCGCCGCGCCGTGGGTTGTCCGATGACATCGGCCAGTTCCGGAGCCGGTGGGCGTTCCGATACCGTCGCGACGGTCGAGCTCAGCGGTTCTCCCTCCCGGAGCCACCGCACCACGGCGCCCAGATCCGCCGCGCCCAGGGCTCGAACCCCGTCGACGAGGGCCGCCTCGGGCAGTGCCTCGACGGGAACGACGGCGGTTCGCAGCCCGGCGGCCCGTCCGGCGAGCAACGCCGGCAGCACGCCGCGCACCGGTCGCAGCCGGCCGTCGAGGGCCAGCTCGCCGAACAGCAGCGTGCCGGTCAGCCGTTCAGCGGGAAGGGCGCCGGCCGCGGCCAGCACGACGCAGGCCAGCGCGAGGTCGTAACCGGCGCCGGTCTTCTGCAGGGCGGCAGGGGACAGCGCCAGGGTGACCCGCTGTCTCGGCCAGCTCTCCCCGACGTTGCGGAGCGCCGCCCGCACGCGGTCCTTCGACTCGTTGACCACGGCGTCCAACCGCCCCAACAGCCGAACGCCCGGCAACCCGGCCCCGACGTCGGCCTCGATCTCCACCGGTACCCCGTCCACCCCCAACAGGCCCACGGACCAGGCCTTCGCCATCGCCATGTCAGGACACCCCCCGGAAGTGGCGCAGCGCAGCGGGCCCCCGGGCGGGCAACACGACGCTGACCACGTCGAAGCGGACCGCGCACCAACCGACGTGGTAGCGGGCCAGCCACGCCGAGGTGAGGACGCGCAGGCGCCTGAGCTTCGCGGGGGTGACGGCGACGGCCGGGTCCTCGACGTCCTCCGGTGACGTGCCGGACCGGGTCTTGACCTCGCAGACCACCAGCGTGTCGTCGTCGACGGCGACGACATCGAGCTCACCGTGCCGGCAACGCCAGTTGCGGCTGAGCACCACCAGTCCCTGGCGCTCCAGGTGCGCCACCGCGACGTCCTCGCCCCATCGGCCGAGCCTGGAGGCAGGCACCGGTCTTGTGGTGGTACCGGCGCTCCCGCGCGTGCCTTCCCCCGCCTGCGTCATCGTGGCTCCCCGTCGTCGAGTGCTCGTCGCGGACCACACTGGTCGATCGCACCCTCGTCGCGCGGCGGGTAGACGCCACCCTGTGGACAACTCCCGGCCTGGGGACAACTGGCGAGGTTTTCCCGGGTTTCCCCTGCCGGGTGGCCCTCCTGTCGAAGGACAACCGGGGAGGCGGATCGGGAGGAGATGGGGCCGAGCCCGAGCGGGAGGGTGGCGGGAGGCGGACCGGCTGGTGTTCCGGTGCCGTCACCGAGGTGGCGGCCGGGCGGGGACATCACGTGAGGCGGCGGTCGACCGGGGAGAAACGGGAGCTCGCGGTGCCTGGGCCCAAGGGGGCGGTCAGTCCGTTCAGCGGAAGAGGCCGCCGCTGCCGTACTTCTTGTGCACGGCCTGCTTGCTCACGCCGAGCACCTCGGCGATACGGGCCCAGGAGACACCCGCCACCCTGGCCCGGCGCACCTGCACGGCCTCCAACCGTTCCGACTGGCGGCGCAGTTCCGCGGTGGCGCGTAGCGCGTTCAACGGGTCCTCGCCCTCCGCCGCGCTGACGAGGTCCGCGAGCACACTGTCCGACATGTCGGCAACATACCCGGTGTCAGCCGCGGTCGGGTCATCTCGGGTCGGGTGGGAGGCGCCCGGTCAGCCGGTCACCGCCTCCCACCCGACCGCCGGTCAGCTGGTCAGCCCGTCGTCGAGAACGACACCGAGTACAGCTGACCCGGGAGGTCGTTGACCAGGTAGAGCTCCCCGTTCCCGTCGGTGCCGAAGGAGGTCACCTGGATGGGGGCCTCCCCGATCACGGCGCTCTCGTACCCGTCTGCGCCCGGCACGACACCCCACGCGGTGCCCGAGCAGTAGTCGGCCAGCACGTAGGTGCCGCCGGCGATGTCGTCGTACAGCTCGCCCCGGTAGACGTGCCCGCCGATGACCGCGCACCCGTCCAGTGACGTCCGGTACCAGAACACCGGGTCCACGTAGTCCACGTCCTGCTCGCACCGGGATTCGTCGAAGTACGCTGGTCCTTCGAGACAGGACCAGCCGAAGTGCGCCCCCGCGAGGTCGGCCGGGACGTGGTTGACCTCCTCGTAGGCACCCTGCCCGACGTCGGCGATCCACAGCGACTCGTCGACGTGGTCGAAGGAGAAGCGCCAGGCGTTGCGCAACCCGTAGGACCAGATCTCCGGTCTCGCGTCCGGGGTGTCCACGAAGGGGTTGTCCTGGGGAACGCAGTACCCCTCGGCCGCGCAGTCCCTCCCCACGTCGATCCGCACGATTTTCCCCAGCAGGGTGCTCAGGTCGGTCGCGTTGCCGTCCGGGTCTCCCGAACCGCCACCGTCGCCGAGGCTCCAGTAGAGGTGCCCGTCGGGTCCGAAGGCCACTTCCCCACCGTTGTGGTTGGTGTAGGTGGGATGTTCCTGGGTGAGCAGCACCTCCTCGCTGCCCGGATCGATCGCCCGATCGCGGGCGGTGTCGAGCGTGAAGCGGGACAGGGTGACGTCGCCGTCGGGCTGGCTGGTGTAGCTCACGTACACGTGGGGGTTGGTGGTGAAGTCCGGTGCGGTGGCGATCCCGAGCAGGCCCCGCTCGTTGCCAGCTCCGTTCACCCGGTCGACGATGTCCAGCAGGGGGGACGAGGACAGGCCGGTGTCGGGGTGGTAGCTGCGCACGGTCCCTGGCTTCTCGGTGATGAAGAGCCGGCCGCTGCCGTCGTCGGGGGCGGCGATGGCGGTGGGTCGGGCCAGGCCGCTGGCCACCAGGGTGGTGTCCAGGGACAGCTGGTCGAGATCGGCTGTGCCGGCGCTGCCGGTCGCGCCGTCGGCTGGGGCGTGGGCGGTACCGGCCGGGCCGGCCGTGGTGGCTCCCACTAAGAGGGGAACGAGTACGACCGAGACGGCCGCGGACAGGCGGGTCGTCAACCGATGGTGCGGCATGAAGCCTCCTACCGGACACGAGTTCGTCGGTGAACACGCTTCGATATCCGCGGCGAACGCGGATCGGAATTCGGTGCGCCCGCAAGGGTAACGTGGCATTTCGCTGCGAAGGGCAGTGCTCGGCATTCGGAGCAGATCGGTGTGGAGCGGACGAAGGAATGGCCTGGGAACAGCGGATCAGCGTACGTGTCCGCCTACTCGGCCGACCGCGTGAAAATCAGGGTCGCCGTTGGTCCCGCTGGTGACGAGGGGTGGCGTCTCATCGGCCGACACCGTGGTGAGCTGGTGAGAAGTGCGGAGGTGCGCTGTTGACCAGCCTCGCGGACACGGGGTGACCGCGTCGACCACCAGTTGTGGAATAGTGGCCAGGAGCGGCTTCATCCCGTCTGATGGGCGGGAACGAATGGACCAGGACGCTCTCGTTCTTCCGGTCCAGGTCGAATAGGCCGTGCGATCTCACCGAGCTGATCCACCGATTTTCGGTTTTCCAATGCGGTGTTCCCACCGTGTCGGTCGGTTTCCGCCAGGAGAGGGCCCGCGGAACCGGGGAGCGGGTGGTCCCGGACAGGGCGGTGGGCTGATCAGCACGGCGGGGCTTTGGGGCCGGTGCGGGCGCCGGCCGCCCCGGTGGGCGCCTGCCTGCTGGGGCGGAAGTGGGAGCTCCTGGGATGGCCGCGACGTGATCGGCCGAGGGGCCGCCGAAGCGGACGGGGGAGAACACGTTCCTAATTTTTACTGAATTTCATCGCTTCAGTCTCGACTAAAATTAACTACTACCACCCCAACCGAACAAACACACCCAGAAGGGAAGGAACCCCGCTCAGCCCATCCGCCGGGCCAGGCTGAGCGCCCGCAGCGCCGTCAGATCTCCGCAGCCCGAACAGTGCAGGGCGACGCGCAGTTCCCACAGGAAGTTCTCGATCCACGTCCGCACGGCGTCCGCCGACTCCGTGGCGGGCCTGAGGAGGGGCCTGGCCACCGCGACCACGTCCGCACCCAACGCGAGCGCTTTGGCGGCCTCGGTTCCGGTACGGATACCGCCCGAGGCGATCACCGGGAAGCTCGGCAGGGCCTGCCGGATCTGGGTGAGGGCCTGTGCGGTGGGCAAGCCCCACTCCGCCAGCTCGGGGTGTCGAACGGCGCCGTAGCGGACGTACTGCTCGACCTTCGCCCACGAGGTCCCGCCAGCTCCCGCCACGTCCACCGCGGCCGCTCCGACCTCGGCCACCTGGGTGGCGACCTCCACGCCCAGGCCGTGTCCCACCTCCTTGACCAGGATCGGGAAGGGGACCTCCTCGATCACGTCCGCGAGTCGACGCACCAGTCCACGGAAATCGGTGTCACCGTCCTCCTGCACGGCTTCCTGGAGCGGATTGGTGTGGAAGGCCAAGGCGTCGGCCCCGACGTCCCTGACGGCGCGCCGTACCTCGGCGGCGCCGTAGCCCTTGTTCAGTTGGGCCGCGCCGAGGTTGCCGATCAGCAGGGCGTCCGGAGCGAGGTCGCGCACGGCGAACGACGCGGTGACCTCCGGCCTGGCGAGCATGATGCGTTGCGAGCCCAGCATCAGGCCCACCCCGAGCTGCTGCGCGGCCGTGGCGAGATTGCGGTTGATGCGGCCGGCGAGCTCCGCTCCCCCGGTCATCGCCCCGATGAGGAGCGGAGCCCGTAGCGGCCGCCCGAGGAAACCCGTCGACAGGTCGATCGAGGCCAGGTCGGTCTCGGGCAACGCGGAGTAGGGGAGGTCGTACCGCTCCAGACCGGTGGTCCTGGTGGTGTAGTCGACGTCGTGGCGCAGGCACGCCTCGATGTGCCGTAACTTCCGCGACCGGATGTCCCCACCCGCGTCACGGTCTGCTCCGCTGGTCACGGAATGCGCCCCCGGATCCCTTCGCGTGCTCCCACCAGGGGAGCGGCTTGGTCTGGTCGTGTCTGGCTGCCGGAGGCATTATGACCGGGTGACCGTTGAGCTGCCCGTCCTCAGCCGAGGACGGAGGAGTAGCCGTTGATCGCCGGTTGACCACCCAGGTGCGCGAACAGGACCGTGGAGTCCTCCGGGATCTCCCGGCGCCGGACCAGGTCGATCAGCCCCGCCATCGACTTCCCCTCGTACACCGGGTCGGTGATCATGCCTTCCAACCGGGCGGCGGTCCCGATCGCGGCCAGCGTGGTGTCGTCCGGGACACCGTACACACCACCGTGGTAGCGGTCGTCGAGCACGATCTCCGCGTCTTCCAGTTCCCGCTCGACGCCCACCAGCCTGGCCGTGGCCCTGGCGATCCGGCTGATCTGCCGCCGGGTCTCGGTTGGCTTCGCCGAGGCGTCGACCCCGATGATCCGGCGGGGTCGTGGGCTCAGGGCGTTTCCGGCGATCATGCCGGCCTGGGTGCTCCCGGTGACCGAGCAGACCACGACCGTGTCGAAGAAGATGCCCAGCTCGGTTTCCTGGGCTTCGAGTTCGCGGATCCAACTGGCGAAGCCGAGTCCGCCGAGGGGGTGGTCGGAGCCGCCTGCGGGGATGGGGTAGGGGGTCGCGCCGGTCGCGCGGACCTCGGCGATCGCCTTTTCCCAGCTTTCCTTCACCCCGATGCCGAAGTCGGCGTCCACGAGTCTGACCTCGGCGCCGAGCATGCGGGAGAGCTGGATGTTGCCGACCCGGTCGTAGTTGTCGTCGGCCCAGTTCACCCAGCTCTCCTGGACGAGTACGGCTCGCAGGCCGGCGCGGGCGGCCGCGGCGGCCACCTGTCGGGTGTGGTTGGACTGGATGCCGCCGATGGAGACCAGGGTGTCGGCGCCGGTGGCCAGTGCGTCGGCGACGAGGTACTCGAGTTTGCGGGTCTTGTTGCCGCCGAACGCGAGTCCGGAGTTCAGGTCCTCGCGTTTGGCCCAGATCCGAGCGCCGCCGAGTTCCTGGCTGAGGCGGTCGAGGGGGTGCAGGGGGGAGGGGCCGAGCAGCAGGGGGAAGCGGGGGAGGTTGTCGAGGGACATGCGTGTCCTTCCGGTGGGGGGTGGTCAGGAGTCGGGGTGGGTGGGGCCGTGT
>NZ_AGVX02000404.1 GCF_000239155.1 Actinoalloteichus spitiensis RMV-1378 | reverse complement strand
CGGTCGGCCGGGACGTGGTTCGCACCGTTCATGGGAATGCTCATCTGCGGTTTCTCCTCGTCGCACGGCGGGGTGGCCGCGTGACGGTTGGGGTGGGTCAGCGGATGTCCGAGCACGATCAGGCGGGCGACGAGCTGTTTGAGCGAGCGGTCCGCGTCGCCGTGCGGTCCCGGGTCCGAGGTCAGGACCTCGACGTCCGCCTGGCCGGGCAGCAGGCGGCGGACCAGTCCCGACAGGACCCGCCCGGGGCCGAACTCGACGAAGACCCGGATGCCGTCCTCGTGGAGTTCCTCGATCCTCGGACCGAACGACACGGGACCGGTGAGCTGGTCGACCAGGATGCGGGCGTTGCGGAGCGGGTCCGACCCGTACTCGGCGCCGAGGGTGGTGCTGCGCACCGGGAATGCCGGGGTGGCGACGGTGACGTCGGCGACGGCCGAGGCGAAGGCCGGCTCCGCCGCACCCATGCGCTGGGTGTGGAACGCCGCCGCGACCGGGAGGACCCGCGCCGCGACGCCGGAGGCGCGGCAGGCGTCGACGAAGCGCCGCACCGAGGTGGTGCCGCCGCCCACCACCACCTGGTCCGAGGCGTTGTCGTTGCACAGGACGACGTCGTCGTGCCCGGCCAGCAGGGTGCTCAGCCGATCCGCTCCGCAACCGACCGCCGCCATGGTGCCGGGATCACCGGTTGGCTCGTCGCGCTGCTCCGCGCCCTGCTCCGGCGGGGAGTCGTGCGCGCCGACCCCGGCCATGGCCCGCCCCCTGGCCACGGCGAGCCGGAGGAAGTCCTCGTCCGAGAGGCTGCCGGCGCTCCAGAGGGCGGTGAGTTCGCCGAAGCTGTGCCCGAGTGCGGTGTCCGGGCGGAAGCCGAGTTCGCGGAGGTACCGGTACTGGCCGAGGGACAGGGCTCCGATGGCGGGTTGGGCACGGTCGGTGGCGCGGAGCGCGGCCTCCTGCCGGCTCCGGTCGTCCTGGTCGAACACCGGCGGGGGGAAGACGGTGGCGCCGAGCCCGGCGGCGTGGCGCTCGGCCTCGTCGAAGGCCGCCCGCAGCGGGGGCAGCGCGAGCACCGCGGTGCGGCCCATGTCCACGTACTGGCTCCCCTGACCGGCGAACAGGGCCGCCGTCCGGAGGTGGGGGCGCGCGTGGGCGGCGAACCAGGCCCCTCCTGGCAGCTCGAACCGGTCGATCCCGGGGTCCAGCCGCAACGTGGAGAGCGCCTGTTGGCGGAGGGTTTCCAGCTCGGCCTCGTCCCGGGCCACCAGGGTGAGCCTGGGATGTGCGGCGGGGATGGGCTCGGTCAGCTCCGGTGGGGCACCGGGGACGTCGAGGCCGAGGAGGAGTTCGGGGACGGTCGGGGCGTGCCAGGCGTGCACCTGGTGCGTGCGGTGCAGCACCGGGGTCGCGAGCGGGGCGGGGTGCGCGTCCACGTCGTCGCGGTGTTCCTCGAGGAGGCAGTGGAAGTTGGTGCCGCCGAAGCCGAAGGCGGACACCCCGGCTCGCCGCCGGGGCCGGCCCGGGGTCGTCAGCCAGGGCCTGGCCCGGGTGTTGACGTGGAAGGGCGACGAGTCCAGGTCCGCGTCGCGGCGGGGCGTGTCGACGTTGATGGTCGGGGGGAGGACGCGCTGGTGGAGGGCCAGGGCGACCTTGATGAGGGAGGCCGCGCCGGCCGCGGCCTTGGTGTGGCCGATCTGCGACTTGACGCTGCCGATCGCGGTGGCTCCCGCCGGTGCTCCCGCCTCCTCGAAGACCTGGCGCAGTGCGGTGAGTTCGGTGAGGTCGCCCCGTGCCGTGCCGGTGCCGTGGCACTCCAGCAACCCGACCTGCTCCGGGCCGTACCCCGCCTCCTGGTAGGCACGGCGGAGTGCCACGACCTGGCCGGCGGCTCGAGGGGCGTAGATGCTGGCGTACCGCCCGTCGCTGGAGCTGCCGACGGCGTTGAGCACCGCGTAGATCCGGTCGCCGTCGCGCTCGGCGTCGGCCAACCGTTTGAGGGCCAGCATGCCGATGCCCTCGCCGATGAGTGTCCCGTCGGCTTCCTCGTCGAAGGGCCGCACCCGTTCCCGCCGGGACAGCGCGGGCGTCTTCGAGAAGCACAGGTACATCAGGATGGTGTTCTCGGCGTCACATCCACCGCTGAGCATCAGGTCGGCGCGTCCGGAGGCGAGTTCCGCGACGGCCATCCGGAGCGCGGCCAGCGAGCTGGCGCAGGCGGCGTCGACGGTGCAGTTGGTGGCGCCGAGGTCGAACCGGTTGGCGATCCGCCCGGCGACGACGTTGCCGAGCATGCCGGGGAAGGAGTTCTCCTCCCAGGGGGCGAAGGCGGCGGTGAACTTCGCCGCGATCTCCTCGGCGTCGGTGTCGGTGAGCCCGCAGCTGCGGACCACCTCCTTGAGCACCGGGGTCTGCAGCCGGGCCGAGAGCGGCTGGGTGAGGGAGTTGCAGCCCGTCACCCCCAGGATGACTCCGGTCCGAGAGGGGTCGTACCACCCGGCCGTCGCGGTGCCGGCGTCGGCCAGGGTCCGCCGGGCCACCACGAGGCTGAGGAGCTGGACGACTCCGGTGACGCCCAGCGTGGTCGGGGGCAGCCCGAAGTGGAGGGGGTCGAAGTCGATGGTGGGCACGAACCCGCCTCGGCGGGCGTAGGTCCGGTCCGGGGCGCTGGGGTCCGGGTCGTAGTAGTCCTCGATCCGCCAGTGGGTTTCCGGGACCTCGCTGAGGCAGTCCACGCCGTGCACGATGTTGTCCCAGTACTCGTGGACGTCCCTCGCGGCGGGGAACAGGCCACCGAGGCCGATGATGGCGACCCGTCCGTCACCGGTGTTCGTCTGCGGGGTCATCGTGGTCCCAATCGGAGGGGGTCGCGGGCGGTGGGGATGTCCTGGGTCGGCCCGGCGCGGACCAGCTCGGCGGAGACCAGTTCGACGCTGGCCGGCTCGGTGAGCATCGTGTAGTGGTCTCCGGGCACGAGGACCGTGCGGAGGTGGGGCACGGCGCGCCACCCGGGTACGTCGGCGTCCGGGATGATCGAGGTGCGGGCGCGGACCAGGGTCGTGGGCGTGGTCAGCGTGCCCGGGGTGACGCCGGCACCGATCCGGCGGTTCCTCAGCAGTCCCCACCGGTAGGACTGGAACACCTTGCGGAGTCCCGGGAGGCTGACGTCCTCGTCGAGGGCACCGACGGCCAGCGCGGCCTGGCGGAGCCCCCACAACCACTGGTCGTGGGTGTTCGGCTCCTCCTGACCGGGGGGTGTCGCCGGGCGGATCGCGTCGGGGTCCGGCGCCGGAACTCCCGCCCGGGCGGCGAGGTACCTGCCGAACACGGGCAGCAGGGCCGCCGTGTCCTCGATGGCGTCGTGCCGGGTGTCCGACCACGGCGGCAGGCTGTCCAGGAGGACCAGCAGTCCGGGCCGTCGCGGCGGCGGTAGGCCCGCCGCGACCGCGTAGGCGAGGGTTCCCCCGGCCGACCAACCGCCGAGGGTGGTGCGCGGGTCGAGGAGGTGGTGGGCGTCGAGCACCGCGGTGACCGCGTCGGCGATCCAGGACAGGTCGGCGGCCCCGCCGTGCCGGGCGGCGGACACGAACTGGGGAAGCGCGTCGAGGTCCACCAGGTACGGGGTGCTCCGGGCGGCGAGGGTCGCGGCCAGGGGGCGGTAGTGGGCGCTGGAGAGCCCTCCCGGGTGGATGAGCACGGTGCGCTGGTCCGACGGCCCGGGCGTGAGCTGGCGGAGCAGCGGCCGCGCGTCAGGTGCCGGTGGCATTCTCGATCCCGCTCGTCGCGAGGTGCTCAGCGAGCCTGGTGATGGTCGGGTGGTACCAGAGCGCGGTCGGGCTGACCTCGACACCGAGCCAGTTCTCGAGTTCACCGGCGAGTACCAGGGCTTCGGTGGAGTCGAGCTGGAACTCGTCGAGGAACTGGTCGACGTCCACCTCGGCGGCCGCGACGCCGGTCCTGGCCGCGACGTTGGTGACGAGCCACTCGCGGATCTCCTCCGCGCTCGGGGGGACCGGGGTGGGGGCGAGCTCGTCACCGGCCTCGTGGGGTGCTGTCATGGCGGGTCGTCCAATCTGGTGCGGTGGCGCGCCTCAGGCGCGTTGCGGGGAGCGGGCGAGGAGGCGCAGGGCGGCGTCCGCCGCGTCGAGCCCGGACTCGTGCGCGGCTTCGTGGGATGCGAGGTTGTCCGGTCCGACCCGGCGGGCGTGCAGGTAGGAGCCGGCGAGCAGCACCCTGCTGTCCCGGTTGACCCGGCGGAGGGCGTCCTCCTGTTGCAGGTTCCGCAGCCGCGTGTCGAGCACGGGGTGGCGGAACCGGAACTCCGCCAGGACGGAGTTCGGGGTGCGCTCCGGGTCCATGCTGAGGAAGTAGTCGTGCTCGGCCTGGAACCGTTGGAGTGCGTTGAGGTGGTAGGTCGCCCAGGGGCCCGGGTCGGAGCCGGCGCACGGGACGGCGAAGTTGAGGGCTCGCCACTGGCGGCGGTCGGTGGGCATCTCCGCGCTGTCCTGGTGGAGGACGACGGTGCTGTCCCGGTACCGGACGGCGCCCAGCACCTCGGTGGCGGGCAGCGGAGCCGCGAGGAGGTCGAGCGCCTGGTCGGCGTGCGTGGCGAGCACGACCGCGTCGAACCGCTCGGTGCCGGTGCGGGTGATGAGGTCGACGCCGTCGTCGGTCGGTAGGACGGACCGCACCGGGCAGCGCGTTCGGAGCCGGACTCCGCCGGCTTCCAACGCGCGCTGGGCCGCCGTGACGTAACTGGCGCTCCCGCCCACCACGGTGCGCCACCACGCCCCCTCCGCGCCGAGTCCGTGCCGCCCGTGGGCGAGGCTCAGCGCGAGGACGGCGGAGGTGGGGGCCTCCCAGACCACCTCCGGTGGCAGGGACCAGGCGGCGCACGCGAGCATCACGGCGGGCCCCCTGCGGAAGGGGACGCTGTAGCCGTGGTGGTCGAGGTAGTGGCCGAGCGGCACGGCCGCGGCGCCCCGGACCAGGTGCCGGGGTGCCTCCCGGAGGAACCTGTCGGATTCCTCCGGCACGCCGGCCCAGCCGCCAGCCGGGCCCGGCTCCCGTTCCGGCACGTCGGAGAGCAGGGCCTCGCCGGTTCCCCTGGCGAAGTGGCACATGCTCAGGGAAGCGAGGCGGGAGTCGACTCCCAGTTCGGCGAGGAAGGCGGAGTACTTCGGATAGCTGCCCTCGTTGTACACCACGAATCCGACGTCGAGACCGAGGGGCTCCCCGTTCTCGAATACCTCGACCGTGCGCGCGTGTCCACCGAGGAGGGCAGCGGCCTCGAAAAGGGTGACATGCGCGCGGCCCCGCAACCGGTAGGCGGCCGAAATTCCGGCAGCCCCACCGCCGACAATCGCCACTCCCGTCATCAACACCACCGTTCGGTTCACGTCCGCGCGGTTCTCACCGCCCCCACCACGTACACAGACCAGCGGGACGCCCCACTGGATACACGCCGGGCCCACGAAATTCTGCCCGGGCTCGCGGTCGGGTGTTCGTTGGCGAGCCGTGGCTCACGGTCGAGCCGGCCCGACCGTCGGGCACCGGGGCCTCGCGGGTCGGGGTGGGGACGCGTCGCCGAGCCGACCCGGGAGCCGCACCACCAGTACCACCTGCGACGATCCCAGGGAGCGCACCCCGACTGGTCGTGACTCCCCCACCCCTCCGGCACCGCTCAGCCAACCCCCATAACCCTGTTACTCAGAGCACGGAAGGGTACCTCGGCACGCCGCGCCCATCACCCGCCGGAATGAGGCTCCGGTATTGACCCGCGAATAATCCGACGCGTTCTCCTCGCTGGAAGTTGGCCGGCCAGCACTCCCCTTCAGGCTTTCGGGTGAGATTCCTCAAACGGTGCCCGTGCGCCGCCGAAGGTCGCGTGCCACCACCGGTGCAATGCCGACGAAATCCACCCTTCAGGTGAACTTGAGCGAACCGACCCGTTGTTTCCCGGGCAGCACCACCGACCTTTTCCTTCCGGGGTCCCACCCCTGAACCCGTCCCACCATCGGGATGCGTCGTCGGGCTGATCGGCTAATGTTCTCCCGTTGGTGTGAAGCGTTGGGGGCTCCGTCTATGAGTACCGGTGACAGCGACGGGTACGGCGTCCATTCCGCACCCGGGAGGGAGCCGAAGGAGGGTGACGAGGAGAGCGTCGAACGGCTGGTGCGGCGTTGCAGGGCGGGAGACCGCCTCGCCTGGGCGGAGGTGATCTGCCGGTTCAGCCCAGTGGTGTGGACCGTGGCACGCTCCCACGGCCTGTCCAGGCCGGACTGCGAGGACGTCTGCCAGCTGACCTGGCTCCGCGCCGTGGAGCACCTGGACTCCATCCGGCAGCCGGAGAAGCTCGGGGCGTGGCTGGTGACCGCCTCCCGGCGCGAGGCGCTGACCCTCCTCGCGCGTCGGGGCAGGCAGATCCCCTTCGGAACCGCGTCGTTCCTGGAAGGCCGCACCGACGCCCAGGCCACTCCCGAGGAGAGCGCCCTGCTGCACGCGGAGCACTCCCAGGTCTGCCTCGCCTTCCAGAGCCTGCCCGCGCAGCACCAGGCGCTGCTCAGCCTGCTCATCGCCGACCCGCCGCTGCACTACGACGAGATCAGCCGCACCCTCGCGATTCCCCGTGGATCAATCGGCCCCACCCGGCGCCGTCTCCTCGAACGCATGCGGGACCTGATCGACGACCTCCAGGGAGTGCTCACCTGAGGCGGCGGGAACGTCCCGGATCGGGCGGAGCACCAGGGCACCGTACCCGGGCAGGGGGATCCGGTCGTCGAAACGCCCGTGCGAGAGCACGTCCCGCCACGACCCGGCCAGGGCGATCTCGGCCGGGTGTTCCCGGTGGTTCAGCAGGAAGAGCAGGCCGGCTCGCCGCACGACCTCCACGCCGGGCGGCGGGTCGGCGAGGGGGGCCACCCCGGCCCGCGCGCAGGCCGCCCCCAGCAGGCGCCGCAGGGTCTGCTGGTCCGGTCGGGTGCCGACGTACCACGCGAGACCCGCTCCACACCGGTTGCGGAGGATGACGGGCACGCCGTCGAGCTCACCGCCGCGCACCACCGCCACCGGCTCGGCGGTGGTCGGTCGGGTCCGATCGACCCAGAGGTCCGAGGAGAAGTCGCCCAGCTCGGACGAGACGCACCGCAGCCGCACGCCCTCCGGCTGGGGGCAGAACTCCTCGACCCGGAGGCCGAGCAGGTCGAGGAACGGCGCGGGGTAGCCCCCTGCCCGCACCCGGTCGAACTCGTCGACGATGCCGGAGAAGAAGCCGAGCACGAGGTGCCCTCCCGAGCGGGCGCACTCGACGATCCGGTGTGCCTCGGCGTCGCTCACGAGGTACAGGTTGGGCACGACGAGCAGGGAGTACCGGGTGAGGTCGGCGTCCGGGGGGACGACGTCCACGGTGAGCCCGGACTGGATGAGCGGTTCGTAGTAGCGGTGCAGCTGGTCGAGGACGTCGAGGTCGTTGGCCGGGTGCGCCTCCTGGCTCGCCGCCCACCAGCTGTCCCAGCTCAGGACGCAGGCGACCCGGGCCGGTTCGGTGCGTCCCACGACCTCCGACAGCCGCGCCAGGTCGGTTCCGAGCTGGCGGATCTCGGTGAACACCCGGCTGTCGGGGCCGCTGTGCGGCAGCATGCCGGAGTGGAACTTCTCCGCTCCCCCGGTCGAGGCGCGCCACTGGAAGAAGCACACCATGTCGGCGCCGTGCGCCACCGCCTGGAGCGACTGGACGCGGGTCAGGCCACGGGGTTTGGTGGGGTTGCGCGCGCGCCAGTTGATCGCGGCGGCGGCCTGTTCCATCAGCGCCCACGGCCGGCCGCCGGCGAGGGAGCGCATGAGGTCGAAGGCCAGCGCCGAGGACACGTGCGCGTCGTCGTCGGCGGGGTCCGGGTACCAGTCGAGGGAGACGACGTCCTCCTCGGCGGCGAACCGCCGGTAGTCCACCGGTACCCAGGTGGCCAGGCCGGGGAAGTTGGTGGTGATCGGCACGTCGGGGGTTCGGCGCCGCAGCAGGTCACGTTCCAGCGCGAAGCACTCCAGCAGGGCGTCGGAGGAGAACCGCCGGAAGTCGAGCTGCTGGGTGGGGTTCCGCAGGTAGGTGGTGTCCCGAGGTGTCCCGATCTCGTCCCAGTCCCCGTAGCGTTGGCTCCAGAACGCCGTCGTCCAGGCCGCGTTCAGCGCGTCCAGGTCGTCGGCGTACCTGGTCCTGAGCCACCTGCGGAAGTGCTGGGCGGAGATGTCGCAGTGGCAGGTCTCGCAGTACTCGTTGTTCACGTGCCACATCCGCAGCGCCGGGTGGTCGGCGTAGCGGTCGGCGAGGTCGCGCACGATGGAGGTGGCGTACCGGCGGTAGGTCGGGGACGAGGGGCAGAAGTGGTTGCGGGACCCGGTGGCCATCCGGCGGCCGTCCTGGGCGACCTGGACCGTCTCGGGATGGCGGTGCGCCATCCAGGGTGGTGGGGTGGCCGTCGGGGTGGCCAGGTTGACGGCGATGCCGCCCTCGTGCAGCAGGTCGAGGACCCGGTCGAGCCAGCCGAACTCCCGCGCCCCGGGCCTCGGTTCCAACCAGGACCAGGCGAAGACGCCGACGGTCACGACGGTCACGCCGGCCTCGCGCATCAAGGTCACGTCCTCGGCCCACACCTCTTCGGGCCACTGCTCGGGGTTGTAGTCGCCCCCGTAGGCGAGCCGGCCCCGGGTGAGCTTCTCCAGTCCTGGCATGGTCCTCGCCGTTCCTCTCGTCAGCCCTTGACCGCTCCGATGATCACGCCCTTGGTGAAGTGCTTCTGCACGAAGGGGTAGACCAGGAGCACCGGGAGCACCGCGATGACGACGACCGCCATCTTGACCGCCAGGGTGGGGACGGGGCCGCCGGCGACGGTGTCGGTGGGCCCGGCGCCCGGGATGGGGATGCCTTCCAGGACGTAGGTGCGCAGGATCAGCTGGAGCGGCCATTTGCGGTTGTCGTCGAGGAACAGGAAGGCGTTGAAGAAGGCGTTCCAGTACCCGACGCCGTAGAAGAGGGCGATCACGGCGGTGACCGCCTTGGACAGCGGCAGCACGATCGTCCCGAGGATGCGGAACTCGCTGGCCCCGTCGATGCGGGCGCTGTCCATGATCTCCTGGGGGATGTTCATGAAGAACGACCGGAGCACGATCAGGTTGAAGGCTGCTACGGCCGTGGGCAGGATCAGCGACGCGTAGCTGTCCAACAGGCCGAAGGCCTGCACCGTCAGGTAGGTGGGGATCAGGCCCGGCCCGAACAGGAAGGTCAACAGCACCAGGAACAGCAGGGGTCGGTGCGCGTAGGAGTCCCGGCGGGACAGGCCGTAGGCGGCGAGGATGGTCAGGGTGGTGCTGAACAGCGTCCCCACCAGGGTCACGCCGGTGCTCACGAGCACCGACCTCGTCACGACCCCACCGGAGAGGATCTCCTGGTAGGCGGCGAGGCTGAAGCCGTCGGGGACCAGGACGAGGCCCCCGGCCCTCGTGATCGCCTCCTGGGGGGACAGGCTGGTGAGCACCACCACGTAGAGGGGGAAGAGGACGGCCAGCACGATGGCGGTGACGAGGACCGCCTTGGCGGCCTTGCCGAGCGGGCCGGGCTCCTCCTCCCAGGCCGCGCGGGCGGCGTGCCGGTGTCCGCGTCGAGCGCCGGGTTCGGCCACAACGGTCATCGTCGGGAGTACACCCCTTCCTCACCCAGCAGATGTGCCACCTTGTTCGCGCCGAGGACGAGCAGCAGACCGACGACCCCCTTGAACAGGCCGGCGGCGCCGGCGTAGGCGAAGTCCCCGTTGACCACGCCCTCGTAGTAGACGTAGGTGTCGAGCACCTCCGAGGCGTCCGCGCCCACCGCGCCCCGTTGCAGCAGGAACTGCTCGAAGCCGACGGACAGGGCGTCGCCGAGGCGCATGATCAGCAGCAGCACGATGACGGGGACCAGTGCGGGGAGGGTGACGTGCCACATGCGGCGCCACCTGCCGGCGCCGTCGACGGCGGCCGCCTCGTAGAGGTTCTGGTTCACGGTGCTCAGCGCGGCCAGGAAGATGATCATCCCCCAGCCGGCGTCCTTCCAGATCCCCTCCGCGGTGACCAGCAGGACGAAGGTGTCCGGGTTGGTCATCACGTCGATCGGTGTCAGGCCCTGCTGCCGCAGGAAGCTGTTCAGTGCTCCGGCTCCGCCCAACATCTGCTGGAAGAGCGTGATCACCAGCACCCAGGAGAAGAAGTGGGGCAGGTAGACGACGCTCTGGATGAACAGGCGGACCCTCGCGCTGAGCAGGCTGTTCACCAGCAGGGCCAGCAGGATCGGTACCGGGAAGTAGAACAGGAGCTGGAACGCGGTGATGTAGAGCGTGTTCAGGGTGGCGTTCCAGAACGCCGGGTCCCCGAACAGCCGCTGGAAGTTGTCGAAGCCGACGAACGGGCTGTTGAGGATACCCACGAACGGTGAGTAGTCCTGGAAGGCGATGACGTTGCCCAGCAGCGGCAGGTAGTGGAACGCGCCCAGGACGAGGATCGCCGGCGCGGTCATGAGCAGCAGGGGCCAGTCCCGGCGGAGACGGCGCCGGCGATCGACCCGGCGCCGTTCCCGTGGCGAGGGGCTGGGCCCCGGGCCCGGGGCGCCGGACCGTTCCGCCTCGGCGCCCGGTGCCCGCGTTGCCGTGGTGTCGGTGTCCATGGTCGGTCCGCTCAGCGTCCGACGTCGCTCAGGGCGTCGTCGTAGAACTCGCGCAGCTCGTCACCACCGTCGGAACGCCACCGGTCCATGATGGAGTCCAGCTGGTCGAGCGGGGTGCGGCCGCGCAGCAGGTCCTGGATCTGGTCGTCGAGCCGCTGTGCGAGGCTGGAGAGCCGGGGAGGTTCCTCGATGTGCAGTCCCTCGTCGATCTTGGACACCTTGTGCTGGGCCGCCGCGACCTCCCAGTCGTAGCGCGCCTGGACGTAGCCGGGGTACTGGGCCTGGGCGATCGAGGGCGGTGGTGCGCTCAGGAAGCCGTAGGTGAAGGTGACCTCCTGGTTGCCCTTCGCGTTGAGCTGGGGCGATCCTCCCTCGCCCCGCTCGCTGTGCACGCCCTCGACCCCGTAGTTGACGAGGTAGTGCTCCTCGGTGCCGATGGGCGCGGCGCAGAAGTTGAGGATGCCGAGCAGCTCCTCGATCCGTTCGGGTTCCAGGTCGCCCCGGAGGAAGGTGGCGATGCTGGCGCCCTCCTCGGTGAAGTAGACCGGGTCTCCCCCGTCGTGGGAGAAGGGTGGGATCGGTCGCATGTCGAAGTCGGGGTTGCTGGGGAGCTGCCGCGCCAGCGCCTCGTGCCAGGAACCGAGCCCGTCGACCATCATGAGCATGCTGCCGTTCTCGAACAGCTCCTTCTCCTGCCCGGTGGTGCTGCCGGCGACCGTCGGGTGGACGTGACCGTCGGCGAAGAGCCCCCGCATGAAGGTGAGCGCCTCGCGGAAGCCCTCGGTCTCGGCTTCGTTGACCAGCCGCCCCGAGCTCTCCCGGCTCCAGCCGGGCACCACGCCGAACATGCGCTTGACGTCGAGGAAGAGGTTCCCGCAGGCCCACCGGTTGCGGTTGGCGTCGGTGATCTGCTCGCACAGGGCGCGGAGCTCGTCGGCGGTGGTGGGTGGGGCGAGCCCCAGTTCCTCGAACAGGTCGTGGCGGTAGAAGCTGGTGACGGCGAAGTTCTCGGCGGGCGTCGGGACCCCGTAGAGCCGGTTGCCGTGCACGCAGTAGGCCCAGGCCCGGGTCGGAAGGTTCGCCAACATCGGGTACTTCTCGACGGCGTCGCCCGCGAGGTGCTCGGTGAGGTCGGCGAACACGGTGCCGACCGCCTCGCCGAAGCGCGGGGGGACGTCCCAGTCCGGGATGACGGTGAGCTCCGGGAGCTGGTCACCGGCGAACATGGCGTTGAGCTTCGCGGCGTAGTCGCTGCCGTTGACGATGTTGAACCGCACCCGGACGCCGAGCCGCTCGTTGACCGCGTCGTAGTAGTCGTTGTCCGCCGGGGGGAGGGGCCAGTAGGCCGGGGTCATCGCGGTGACCTCGCCCCCCTTGCCGGGGACGTCGGGTACACCGCGGACCAGGTCGGTCGGGTAGCGCAGGTACCCGGGGGCGGCGCCCAACCTGCCGGGGAGGTCCGGGGGAGCGAACTCGACGGGCACGTGGTTGGGGAGCACGTCGCCCATCGCGTCCGGGTCGGAGACGGCCCCGCTCGGGGCCGCGCCCGGGCGGGACCCGCAGGCGGTGAGCAGCGGGCTGGTCGCGGCGAGGGCGGCGCCCGCTCCCAGAGCGGAGAGGAAGGAGCGGCGGCTCCAGGTCTGGCGCGGTGCGTGTCTCATGGTGGGCCTTTCGGGCTGTGCCGGCGTGAGCCAGGAGCCGGATCGCTGGGGTCGGGTCGGATCACGCGGCGGCGGGCGGGGTCGGTGCGCGGTGACGCCGGGAGGAGCACGAGGGGGACGCCCCCTGGCGAGGAGCCGGCGTCGCGGAGGGCGGCTAGCCGGGCAGGGGGGCGCGGCCACAGCTGCCGCGTTCGACCAACCGGGGGGTGAGCAGGGTGGCGGGGGCGACGCCCTGCCTGGCGAGTTTGGCCATGAGCAGCTCCACGGCTCGCTGGCCGAGGTCCTCGGTCGGGATCTGCACCGAGGTCAGCGGCGGGAAGACGCGGTCGGTGACCTCGTCAGGGCAGATCGCGACGATCGAGACGTCCTCGGGGACGCGGCGCCCCTCGGTGCGCAGCGCGGCGAGCAGCGGGCTGATGGCGGCCTCGTTGTGCACGACGACCGCGCTGAGCGCCGGGCGTTCGGCGAGCAGCGCCGTGACGGTGCGCGTGACCTCGGCGGGGTCGGACTCGCAGGACCGGGTGGTGGCGTGGATCCCCCGGCGCAGTGCCGCACTGGTGAAGCCCGCCATGGTGCGGTGGGCGAATCCGGTGTCCCGTTCGTAGACCGCCCGGGGGGCGCCGAGGAGGGCGACCTCCCGGTGCCCGAGGTCGGCCAGGTGGTCGACGCAGAGTGTGCCCGCCGAGGAGAAGTCGAGGTCCACGCAGGTCAGTCCGGTGGCGTCGGCGGGGAACCCGATGAGGACCGAGGGCTGGGGCAGGTCGCGCAGCAGTGGGACGCGTTCGTCGTGCATCTCGACGTCCATCACCACGAGCCCGTCCGCCATCGCGCTGCCGGAGATCCGGTTGATGCCGGCGACCCCCTGGTCGCCGGTCACCAGGAGCACGTCCTGGTCCCGCTCCCGAGCGGCCGTGACGACCGACAGGACGAAGCGCATCGCCACCGGCACGTTGACCCCGGTGCGCAGCGGCAGGACGAGGGCGACGACGTTGGCGCGGTTGCTCGCGAGGGAGCGAGCGCCGGCGTGGGGGTGGTACCCCAGGAGTTCGATGCTGTCCCGGACCTTCGCCCGGGTCCGGGCGGAGATCGCCCGCCTGCCGGTGAGCACGTAGGACACCGTGCTCGGGGCGACTCCGGCGTGTTTCGCCACGTCCGCGATCGTGACCACGACACCTCCATTGGTGGTGAGCCAAATCACATTGAAGCGATTCGATTGCCAGGACGTTACGGATCTCCCCTGCCGGGAACAATCCGACGTCCGGCCTATCCGAGCAGGTCGAACGAGGGAACGAGCGGCCCGCGTCGCGGGATCGGCGCGCGCATGGCGCCGACCGTCCGCCCGTCAGCCGTGCGCGTCCTCCTCCGGTGGTCGGAGCTCGAGCAGCACCGCGTGGACCACCGCGTCGCCGTCGGCGAAGACGATCCGCAGGTCCGTGACGGCGGCGGCCGTCTCGACCTCGGCGCCCAGGACCGCCTCCCGACTGCCGGGAGGCACGGTGAGCGGCGCGGTCGGGCGGTCGCCAGCCCCGGCACGGATCTCGATCCTCGCCCCGGTCGTCCCGGTTCGGCCGCCGGTCGGCGGGGTGGACACCCGCAGGACGACCCGGTGCCGACCCGCCGGGAACGAGACCCGGTGGAAGGCCAGCCAGGCCCCGTCCCGGCCCGCGACGGCGGTGCCCGAGAGCGGCGTGTCCGGCACCAGGCGGACACCGTGCTGGTCGTCGAAGGAGTCGGCGGAGGTCCAGCGGCCGTGCAGCACGCGCGGCGGGACGCGCTCCCCCAGCACGAGCAGGGAGGTGGTGGCCCGGAGATCCGTCGAGGACGCACCCACGGCGAACTCGTGCTCGGCGTGTTCGACGGTCCACCGGTTCCGCGCGGTGTCCCAGGTGGCGAGCTCCTGGGCGGCGATGGTGAACTCGGCGGTGTGGCGTTCGCCGGCGCGCAGCCGCAGCCGCCGGAAGCCCCGGAGGCGGCGTCGGGGTTGTCGCCAGCACGACGTCAACTGGCGTGAGTAGAGCTGCACCACCTCGTCACCGTCGCGATCGCCGCTGTTGGTGACCTCGACGCGCAGCGTGACCACGCCGTCCGGGCCCAGGGCCTGGGTGTCGCCGACCAGTGGCCCGTAGTCGAAGCTGGTGTAGGACAGCCCGTGCCCGAAGGGGTACAGCGGCTCACCCCGGTGGTACAGGTAGGTGCTGGCCGCGCTGATGATGTCGTAGTCGAACGGATCCGGCAGGTCGCGGGTGCTGCGGTACCAGGTCTGGGGAAGTCTCCCTCCCGGGGAGCGGTCGCCGAACAGGACCTCGCCCAACGCCGTTCCCTGTTCCTGCCCGCCGTGCGCCGTCCAGAGGATCGCCGGCACGTGCTCGTCGGCCCACGGGATGGCCATCGGATAGCCGCTGACGACGACCAGCACGGTGCGCGGATTGGCCCTTACCACCCGACGGAGGAGGTCCTCCTGCACGGGAGGGAGCTCGATGTCGGGGCGGTCCTCGGTCTCCCGACCGTTGATGTGCGGGTCGTTGCCGAGCACGACGACCGCGAGGTCCGAGGCCGAGGCGGCGTCCTCCGCGCGCCGGGCCCCGGAGTCGACGACCTCCACCAGGAACGCGGTCGCGTCCTCTTCGTGCTCCGCGTCGGCGGAGAGCACGCCGTCGGGTCCGCATCGGATCCACTTGTCCAGGGCCCGGTTCCGGATCCGGTGGGTGCCGCCCGGCGCGTCCCGCAGCTCGAAGGTTTCCCGGACGACCCACTCCCCCGGCATGATCCGGTCGTTGTGGAGCTGACCGTCCGCGCGGGCCGCGACGTACCGCGCGTTCGCCACGGCCCTGAGCGTCACGGCGTCGTTGCCCCAGTCGAACAGGTCGAACAGGACCTCGTCGGCCCGCGCGTTCTCGGGCGGCGCCGCGAGCCGCAGGGATGACGTGCCTCTCGGATCGGCGCGCACGGCCCGCCCGTCCGCTGCGCGGAGCGCGACCCGGTCGACGGCCTCCACGGTGGTCACCTCACCGTCGAAGGCGGCGGCGATCCCCGCCGAGGGCGTGACCTGGTAGGGCAGCGACCCGCTGTACCAGTCCTCGAAGAGCGTGTCCGCGTGCCATCCGATGACCGCCAGCCGCCGCACCCGGTGCCGGTCGACCGGGAGGGTCCCGTTCTCGTTCCTGAGCAGGACGAGCGCCTGTCGGGCGGCCTCCGCCGCGAGGTCGCGGTGGGTGGGGCAGTTGATGACCTCGGAGGTGAGGCCCGCGTAGGGGTTGTGCTCCGGCGGGTCGAACTCCCCGAGCCGGAACCGCACGGCCAGCAGACGACGGGCGGCGGTGTCCACGTCGTCCTCGGTGATCAGCCCGCGGTCGAGGGCGGCGCTCAGCTGCTCGATGGTGTAGTCGGAGTCGCGGTCGTGTTCGGTGAAACTGTCCACCCCGGCGCGCAGCACCGCCGCGAACCCTGCGGGGTGGTCGGGCAGGTACCGCTGGGAGCCGGCGACGTTGGAGGGCGCGTAGGCGTCGCTGAAGACGGCCAGTCCCGATCCCGCCCACTCGCGGAGGGTGTCGTTGATCAGGGGTGAGAGGTGGGCGGGCCGCCCGTTGACCAGGTTGTAGGACGGCATCACCGCCACCGCGGCGCCGGATCGGAGGGGGATCTCGAAGGCCGGCAGCTCGTACTCGTGGAGCACGCGGGGCCTGAGGTCGGACGAGGTGGTGTCCCGGTCGGTCTCGTTGTTGTACCCCAGGAAGTGCTTGAGCGTGGGCGCCGTCCTCCAGTAGCGGGGGTGGCGGCCGCGCAGCCCCACCGCGTAGGCGGCGCCCAGTGTTCCGGTGAGCAGCGGGTCCTCCGCGTAGCCCTCCTCGTTGCGCCCCCACCTCGGGTCGCGCAGCGGGTTGACGACGGGCGCCCACACGTTGAGACCACCGCCCCGGTCGGGGTTGTCGTGGTGGAACCCGCGGACCTCGTCGCCCACGGCGGAACCGACCCGCTCGACCAGCTCGGGGTTCCAGGTCGCTCCCAGCCCGACGGCCTGGGGGAAGACGGTCGCCGGCCCGAGCCAGGCCAGACCGTGCAGCGCCTCACCGCCGGTGCGGAACTCCGCCATGCCCAACTCGGGTACGGCGGGCTGAACCTGGTGGAGCAGGGCGATCCGGGTGCGGAGGTCCAGCCGACCGAGCAGGTCGTCCACCCTCACCGCGACCGGAAGCTCCGGGTCGAGATAGGCGGGAGACCCGCCGCCGACCGGTCCCTGGTCGCGCTGTTCGTTGGCGGCCACGCCTGACCTCCCGTCCGCTCCGTCGCGTCCGTCGTTCCACGCCCACAGGTTTCGACGAACAGGGCGACCCACGGGTCGAATATTCGTCGAATAGCCTGTCGAACGAATTCGAAGCGCTTCGATTCCGCCGCGACCCGGGAAGAGCCGCGAATTCGAACGGCATGAAACTGACACAACCGGACGGGGCCGTCAAGAGTCGGTCCACGAATTCCCGTGTCCGACGGGTGTCCTCGTTGACTTCGGGAACTCGACGACTACCGTGCCGTGCCGCCGCACGGGCGGCGGTGGAGGCGCTGCGCCGCTCGGCCCAGCGGTCGGTGCGCCCCGACCGGGCTCCGCTGCTCCGACCGGCCCTCCCCGTTCGACGGACCGCGCCACGGCATCACGCATCCACATCGCCAGGTCACGGCCGAATCGGGCCAATTCACGCGTGGGTCCGCCCGGTCGGGCTGGGCATGGGTGCCCGCCGCACCCCCTCCGGCCCGACGCGCCGCCTGGCGGAGGGCGCGCGCCACGTCCCCCAGGTCCGTCTGGGCGGGGGGCGATCTCCCGGGGACGGCGGCGCTGGGGGGCAGCGGCGACGGGGGACCCGCGCTGCGCCGTTCACCTCGGCGGAGGAACGGGGAACACCAGTTCCCGTCGCCCCGGGGAACCGCTGCCCAGCCCATTTCCCCGGAAACGGAGACCCGTTTGGAAAACCACGCGTTCCCTCGTCGTCCGCACCGCCCCCAGATTTCGGTGATCGAACCCGGCGATTGTCCTGACCGCCAATCACGGAGTTATCACGACTCCGAAATCCCTTGTCCTTCGGGGATTTTCTCGGGGATTTCGGGCCCCGATGTCCCCGCGCCTCGGGCCGCGATCCGGAGCGCGAGGAACCTCGACCGGAGGCCCCGCCGCTCGGTCGGATCGTCAGCGCCCTCGCACGAAGAGCAGCCCGGACCGGCCGGGAGCGGCCCGGAACCGGCGGGAGAGGAGCCTGGCCCCGACGGGGAGCCACACGGCGAACGCCGCGTCCTCGGTCGCGGCCGAGCCGTACAGCAGCAGGTCAACGGTGAGCGCGCGCAGCGTACCCGTGTAGTCGGGCCGGGAGACGGCCCCACCCGGGGCTCGCCAGCCACCGTTGCCCGGTCGACCACGCACGGACCGTCCGGTGTCCTTCCGACTTCCTCGCGGCACGGTGTCCCGTCTCCTTCCGGTCTCGCCGGGCGCGCACCGGCTCGCGGCCATCGTGCTGGAGGGGCCGTGGACGCCACAAGCGGGAAATGACCACGGTTAGTCCGTGGTCGGTGGCCATTTCCCCCGTCGCGCCCGCCACCGCCCTCGGCCACGGCCCGACCGGTCGCGTCGGCACGCGGTGCGGCACGGGTGGACCGGGGAACCCGGGTCACGGAACCACGATGACGTACACGTGGACGGGAAGGCCGTCCGGGAGGAAGAAATTCCCGTCGGCGTCCGTCATCTTCCATTCCGTCAGGCTGTGGCCGAGGGACTGGGGCGCTCGCATGGGCACGCTCACCAGGGCCGTCTCGCCCGGTGCGGTGGGTGGGATCGGGACACGCCGGGGCGCGTGGCAGGCTTGCGGGTCGTCCGGGCCGAGGCGCTGGAGGTACCGGTGCCGCCAGAAGACGCTGCCTGTGTTGGCGAGCTCCCAGATCTTCACGAACTCCTCGCCCCGGCGAACGGTCGTGCCGTCCGGGTAGTTGACGTCCCTCCGGAGCTCCGAATCGTCACCGGGGACGAGTCGGCGCGTGGTGCTCAGCGGGTTGGCCACCGTGGTCTCCAGGCAGGGTCCGCCCACCCCGGCTCCGGGAAAGGTCGTCGTGGTGATCTCGATCCCCAGCAACGCCCCGGCCCGCAGCGCCCAGGTCGTGCGGCGCGGCGCCCACCTCGGCCACCACCGCGTCGGCGGAGCCTCCGGTGCCAGGGTCGTGCGCGCGGGGCCGGCACGGCCGACGGCCCGGGGGTCGGGCACCCGCAGGGCGCCTGCTCCCGCTTCCAGCACCGGGGCCGTACCGCCTCCCCCCTCGCCAAGCCCGTCGACGCGGGCACGCGCGCGTTCCCAGTGGGCGCGCCACTCGACGAGCACCTCCTCGGCGTCGCGCTCCAGGACCCCGACGGCGAGGCAGCGGACGAACTCCCAGGTGGTCTCCCAGGACGGCAGCTCCCGGCCACGGGCGGCCGCCGACAACGAGGACTTGCAGGCCACCGCCCCGAGCCGGGTGCTCATCGTCTCGAAGGACGGGTCCCCGGCCCGCTGTTTGAGCTCCCAGAGCCGTGCCGCGAACTCCGCGACCGGTCCGGCGTTCGGGTCCGGAGTGCGCGGTTTGCGCCCACGTTTGGCCATCGGTGCGTGATCACCCGCCCCACTGTCCACAGTGTCCCACCAGTACGACCGGCGGGCGTCCGGCTGACATCTTGCAGACCTCGACTCCGCCGGTCGGCGCGGCCGCTGGTTGATCACCCGATTCCGCATCGGTACCACCCGGTCGGGTTGTTACCGGCTTGCGCGGGCCGTGGGCCGTTGCCGGGACGCCCCCGGCGGGCACGCCTGGACCGCGACCACGCCGCGCGGGTGAGCGGGTGCGGGCAGGGGAGCCGCCAGCCGGCGCCGCGCACCGCTCCCGGCGGGGACTGACCACCCTGCCCGGCCGACCACCGGAACCGGCGGCACGGGCCCGGCTCCTCGGCGGGAACGACCGGTGTTGGCGGCGAACGGGCGTCGGGCAAGATACCGGGGGCACCGGACGGTCGGCACGAGTTGCCGCCCGCCGGTGTGGGAATGAGCATGGGTTGTGGCACGGCGCAACCGACACCGGAGAGGGCGGTCCATGATCTCGGCCGTATCCAGGCGGGACCGCCGGCACCTGCCGAGAACGCGTCGCTTTCCTTCCGCCGCGGTCCACCGGCACCGTGCGCGGGACGCGCGCTCCGCCGGGGCCCGGCTGGTCGCTCCGGCGCCCCCGCCCCCCGGCAACGCGGGCGCGGCCGGGCGGCGCCGCCGGACCCGGGCGGTCCCGCCGGACGGTGGAGGCGGGGGTCAGGACGTGTTCCGCCTGGTCGACCGGATGAACCGCGGGGAACGAGGAGGCGTGATGCGGACCGTCCCGGGACGCACGGACCATGTCGTCGTCGTGGGAGCCGGCCTCGCCGGCCTGGCCGCGACCCTGCACCTGCTGGGCGCCGGCCGGCGCGTGACCGTGGTCGAGCGGGACCCGCTGCCCGGTGGGCGCATGGGGCTGGCCGAGATCGACGGGTACCGGATGGACACCGGCCCCACCGTGCTGACGATGCCGGACCTGGTGGCCGAACCCCTCGCTGCCGTCGGGCGACCGCTGGAGTCCGTGCTCGACCTCGTCCGGCTCGACCCCGCCTACCAGGCGAGGTTCGCCGACGGCAGCGCGCTCGACGTCCACACCGACGGGGACAGGATGGAGCAGGCTGTCCGGGAGTTCGCCGGTCCCGTCGAGGCCGCCGGGTACCGCCGGCTCCGCCGGTGGCTGACCGACCTCTACCGGGCCGAGTACGACGACTTCATCGACGCGAACTTCGACTCGCCGCTGGACCTGTGCACTCCCCAGCTCGCCCGGCTGGTCGGGCTCGGCGCCTTCGGCAGGTTGGACCGCGCGGTGGGCCGGTTCCTGCGCGACCCCCGACTGCGGCGGGTGTTCTCCTTCCAGGCGCTCTACGCCGGTGTCCAGCCGAGCCAGGCGCTGGCCGTGTACGCCGTGATCGGGTACATGGACACCGTCGCCGGCGTCTACTTCCCCCGGGGCGGGATGTGGCAGGTACCGAGGAGCTACGCCCAGGTGGCGGCGGAGTGCGGTGCCACGTTCCGCTACGGGACCGAGGTCGCCGAGCTGGTGCGGTCGGGAGGCCGGGCCACCGGGGTGCGCACCACCGACGGGGAACTGATCCCGTGCGACGCGCTGGTCCTCACCCCCGATCTGCCGATCAGCTACCGCCTGCTCGGCCGCACCCCCCGACGCCCGGTGCCGCTGCGGGCCGCACCGTCCGCCGTCGTCCTCCACGCTGGCTCCACCGGTTCGTGGACGGGCCTGGGGCACCACACGATCTCCTTCGGGGAGTCCTGGTCGGGCACCTTCGACGAGATCGTCAGCAAGGGCAGGCTGATGAGCGACCCGTCGTTGCTGCTGACCAGACCGACCGCCACCGACCCCTCGCTCGCGCCGCCCGGGCGGGAGCTCTGCTACCTCCTCGCGCCCTGCCCGAACCTGCGCACCGGCCCCCTGGACTGGGAGCGGATCGGCCCGGCCTACGCGGAGGAGATGGTGCGGGTGATCGAACGTCGGCACCTGCCCGGATTCGGCGGCTCGCTGGAGGCGCGGCAGGTGCACACCCCCCTGCACTGGGCGAACCGAGGGCTCCTCGACGGCTCGCCCTTCAGCGCGGCGCACACCTTCACCCAGACCGGACCCTTCCGGCCGAGGAACCTCCCGCGCGGTCTCGACAACGTCGTCCTCGCGGGGGCCGGCACGACTCCCGGTGTCGGCATCCCGACCGTGTTGGTGTCGGGCAAACTCGCCGCCGCCCGCATCACCGGGCTGCACGCCCGGCGCGGGGCCGTGCCCCGCTCGGCCCCGGCGCGGGCCGACTCCTCCGGCACCGGGACCTCGCCGGACGCCCTTCCCACCCGGGACCCGATCCCGTGAGCCGGCGGGAACTGGCCGCGGCTGGCGTGACGGACCCCGGTCTGCGCTGGGCGTACCAGCGCTGCCGGGAGCTGCACGCGGAGCACGGGCGGACCTACTACCTGGCCACCCGCCTGCTGGAGCCGGCCCGGCGGCCCGCGGTGCACGCGCTCTACGGTTTCGCCCGGCTCGTGGACGACGTCGTCGACGACCTGGCGGCGGCACGGGACCAGGCAGCCAGGGCGGCGGAGCTGGCCGCGTTGGAGGCGGACCTGATGGCGGGCTTGCGCTCCGGGCACAGCGAACACCCCGTCCTGGCCGCCGTGGTGGACGTGGCGCGGCGCTACCGGATCGAGACGTCCTACTTCAGCGACTTCATGCGGTCCATGCGGATGGACCTGACGGTCGACGGGTACCCGACCCGCCAGGCGCTGTCGGTCTACGTCCGGGGCTCCGCCGACGTCATCGGCCTCCAGGTCCTGCCGGTGCTGGGCACGGTGGTCCCCCAGGAGGAGGCCGCCCCGCACGCCGCCGCCCTGGGTACCGCGTTCCAGCTCACCAACTTCCTGCGCGACGTCGGGGAGGACCTGGACCGGGGCCGGGTCTACCTCCCCGAGGACGAGCTGGCGGAGTTCGGGGTGGACCGCGACCGGCTGGTGTGGTGCCGGGCGCGGGGCTGGCCGGACCGGCAGGTGCGCCGGGCGTTGGCCGACCAGGTGAGCAGGACCAGGGCGGTGTACCGGGCCGCCCAGCCGGGGATCGCGATGCTCGACCCGGTGTCCCGGACCTGCGTGGTGGCCGCGTTCACCCTGTACGGCGAAATCCTTGACCGTATCGAGGACCGTGACTACGACGTGTTCTCCGGGCGGGCGCGGGTCTCGCGGCGCCGCCGACTGGCGGTCGGTCTCACCGGGCTGGGGAGATCGCTCCTGGTCAGGGTCGCCGGCCGTGCTGCCCGGTCCGCCGTTCCCGCCGGGAGGACGAACGGACGGGCTCCTTCGCTCCCGCCCTCCCCAGAACAGGCGCGGGTTCCGGTGAGGCGGCAAGGTTCGTCACGGAGCACCGGGTCGCCGACCAGCGTGTGAGGTCGGCGACCCGGTCGCGCAGGCTGGCCGTCGGCAGTGACTCGGAGGCGACACGTGACCCCACCCGTGACAGGCCGTCCAGGACGGGACAGGAAGGCGACCCGGCACGAGGCCCCGCCCGGGTACCCGGACACCGGTCATCTCCGCCAACGGCCCCGGGTCGCGGTCGTGGGCGCGGGCATCGCCGGCCTGGCGGCCGCTGCGGCGCTGTCCGAACGCGGTGTCGAGGTGTGCCTGCTGGAACGGGAGCCGCAGCTGGGGGGCCGGGTAGCCGGCTGGACCACCACCCTGGTCGACGGGTCGGTCGCCAGCATGAACCGGGGTTTCCACGCGTTCTTCCGCCAGTACTACAACCTGCGGGGGCTCCTGCGCAGGGCGGATCCCGCGCTGGCGCGGCTGCGTCCGGTGGAGGACTACCCGCTGCTCCACCGCGAGGGTTTCCGCGACAGCTTCGCCCGGCTGCCCAGGACTCCGCCGTGGAACGCGCTGGCCTTCGTGGCCCACAGTCCCAGCTTCACCTTCGGTGACCTGGCACGGCTGGGTACGCGGGCGGCGATCCCGCTGGGCCAGGTGCGGGTCCCCCGCACCTACGAGCAGTTGGACGACCTGGACGCCGACGCCTTCCTCGCCCAGATCCGGTTCCCCAGGAAGGCCAGGCACCTCGCGTTCGAGGTGTTCTCCCGGAGCTTCTTCGCCGATCCGACCCAGCTGTCGGCGGCCGAACTCGCCACGATGTTCCACATCTACTTCCTGGGATCCAGCGAGGGCCTGGTGTTCGACGTCGCCGACGACTGCTTCTCGCGGGCGTTGTGGGACCCGCTGGCGGCGTACCTGCGCCGGTGCGGAACCTCGGTTCGCACCGGCACCCGGGTGGTGCGGGTGGAGGGCGGGGACACCCGGCGGCTGGCCGTCGTGCACCGCGCCGGCACGGCGCCGGCGGAACGGACGGAGGTGGACGGGGTCGTCCTCGCGCTCGACGCGCGGGGCCTCCGTTCGGTGGTCGCCTCGTCCCCCACCCTGTGCGACGAGGACTGGCGGCGGCGCGTCGGGCGGTTGCGGACCGCGCCTCCGTTCCTCGTCTCGCGGTTCTGGTTGGACCGCCCGGTCCACCCAGCCCGGGCACCGTTCCTGTGCACCAGTGGTTTCGGGTGCCTGGACAACGTCAGCGTGCTGGAACGCTACGAACGCACGGCCCGGGACTGGACGCGGCGCACCGGTGGTTCGGTGGTGGAACTGCACTCCTACGCGCTCCAGGGGGAGCCTGACCTCCAGCGGCTCCGGCAGGGCGTCCTCGCCGAGCTCCGGCGGGTCTACCCGGAGACCAGGGCGGCGGGCGTGGTGGACGAACGCCACGAGATCCGGGACGACTGCCCCCTGTTCCCGCCGGGTGGCTTCACGGACCGGCCACCGGTGCGCACCCCGGACCCGTTCGTGACCGTGGCGGGGGACCTCACCCGGGTCGACCTGCCGGTCGCGCTCATGGAGCGGGCCGCCACCAGCGGGTTCATGGCGGCGAACGTGCTGCTCGGCGAATGGGGTGTTCACGGCCACGACCTGTGGAGCGTCCCCCAGGGGGGCCGGTGGCCCCTGCTCGACCGCCTGGAGTACGTGCGTCCCGCGCCGCGACGGCACCGGACCGCCGCGCCCGCCAGGGCGGAGGTCGCACGGGACGCGGCGGTGCCGGTGCGGGAGGTTCCCGCCGGTCAACCGGGCCAACGGCCGGTGGAACGCAGCTCGTAGCGGCGTTCGGCGTAGTCCATGTCGTCCCGCCACAGCCGACGCGCCGTCATGTTCATGAGTGGGCGGACGAGCGGGGTGAGGCGGCGCGCCACCGCGAAGCCCCGCCGGTCCGAGCTGGCCACCGTCGCCTCGATCACCGCCGTCCTCGGGTGACCGGCGCCGTCCGGTGCCCAGGGCGTGGCATGCGTCTCCACGACGCTGCCCCTCCCCTCCCCCTCGGTGATCCGCATGACGATGGTCCTCGGTCCCGGGCAGGTGAAGGTGGCCTTGACCGGTACGCCGATCTGCCGGGACAACCGGAACGACACCTCCACGTCGAACCGGTCGGACTCCGGGTCCTCCGGGTCGGCGTCGACGGGGGCGTCGAGCACCCGCAGGTTCGCGAAGGAGTACGGGTGAAACCAGGCACCGTGCCACGGGTCGAGCCGGTTGGCGATCACGTCCTGTGGTTCGCAGCGGCCCACCACCGTGGTGACGGCGGCGATCGCGCCGGCCGCCGGGGGCCGGCGGGGGACGACGGGTTCCGGGAGCGGAGCCTCACCGCCCACCTCGTCGAGGCGGACCCAGGCGAGCACCCCGTCGTCGTGGGCCGGGTAGGGCTGCCAGCCGGGCGCTCCGCCCGCCCCCAACCGCAGGCCGTGCCACCGGCACACCAGTTCCCCGCAGTGCACGACCGCTTCGGACAGCGGAGCGCCCAGGTGGGGGCAGCTACCGGGACCGGCGCGCAACCGCCCGTCCTGGGTTCGCCAGCAGACGACCTCCACCCCGCCGATCGTCCGGCCCAGCGGAGCGCCACCGAGGGCGATCTCCCGGCTCGCGCCGAGCACGAACCAGTTGCCCGAGGGCCGGGCGAGCGCCCGTTTCAGCGCGGACTCGATCACCGAGGGCCTGGCGCCGCGCCACGTGCCCTCCTGCTCGGCCCACCTGGGGGCGCGCAGACGGCGGAGGGGGATTCTGGACAGCCACGACCCGGATCGCGGCGACGTACCGACCACGACAGTGTTCACCTCGTTCACCTGGGGAGATCTGGCCCCCGGTGTCCACCGGGGACCCGGCCGACTCGACTGTAGGCGCGTCCGGATCTTCCCGCGCTTCTCGACCTCCCGCCGGGTGAGCACCCCCGGGTGATCCCGGTCCGTGGCCGCCGTCTCCTCGGGCGGTGCCGGTCGGTGGCCGCCGGGGTGGCTCAGTCCTTGCCGCGCGCCGCGCGGAACCGCCGGGCCGCCTCCATCAGGTCGACCAGGGGTGGGGGGTAGTCGCGACGCCGCAGTTCCTCCTCGCCCAACCGCCAGGGCTCGTGGATCTCGGGAGGTGCCAGGTCCGCGAGCTCGGGCACGTACCGGCGGACGTAGGCGCCGTCCGGGTCGTACCGCTCGGCCTGGCGGGTCGGGTTCAGCACCCGGTTGGGGCGCGTGTCGGTGCCGGTACCCGCCACCCACTGCCAGTTCATGTTGTTGTTGGCGATGTCCCCGTCGACGAGGAGCCGGAGGAAGTGCCGTGCGCCCTCCCTCCAGTCCAGGTAGAGCGACTTGGTGAGGAAACTGGCGGTGACCAGACGAGCCCGGTTGTGCATCCACCCCTCGGTGGCCAGCTGCCGCATGCCCGCGTCGACGAGGGGAACTCCGGTGCGCCCGTCCCGCCAGGCGGCCAGCTCCTCGTGGTCGGTGCGCCAGTGGTCGTTCCGGGTGCGGTAGTCGTTCCAGGCCGATCCGGGACGCGCGGCGAGGACCTGGTGGTGGAAGTCCCGCCAGGCCAGCTGCCGGAGGAACGCCCGCTCGCCGTCCGACTCCCCGACCCGCTGGGCGATCTCGGTGGGGGACACGCAGCCGAAGTGGAGGTAGGCCGACAGCCGGGACGTCCCGTCGCGCGCCAACCGGTCCTGGTCGCTGGCGTAGTGGTGGACCCCGTCGTCCAGCCAGTCGTCCAGCAGGCGACGGCCCTCCGACTCCCCACCCGTGGGCAGGGAGGGCGAGACGTCTCCGTCGACGAGGTCCGCCCTCCCCGGGATGCCACCGGGTCGCAGCGGGGGGAGTCGGAGCGCCTTCGGCGCGGGGTGGAGACCGCGGGTGTGGTGCTCCCGCCAGTGCCGGAAGTAGGGGGTGAACACCGCGAAGTGGTCACGGCTCTGGGGTGCCAGCTCACCGGGAGCCGCGACGGTGACGACGGTGTCGTGCACGACGAGTTCACGGCCGGCCCCCGACAGGGCCTTGGACAGGCGACGCGCCCGACCGGTCGCGTAGGCGCTGACGTCCGCCGCGACGTGCACCGTGGCGGCGTCGAACCGCTCGGCCAGCCCGACCACCTCCCGGACCGGATCGCCCCGGGTGACGAGCAGGTCGCCGCCGAGATCCCGGAGCTGGCGGCGGAGGTCCCGCAGGCAGTCCAACAGGAAGGCGACCCGGTTCGGGCTGCGGTGACCTCCGCGGAGGATCACGTCGTCCAGCACGAAGACGGGTACCGCGTGGTCGGCCGAGGCCGCGGCGCTCAGCACCGGGTTGTCGTGCACGCGGAGATCACGGGTGAGGAGCGCGACGGCGGTGGGCAAGGGTCCTCCAGGCGACGGTGGTCCGGCCAGCGGGCCGGGACGTGCCGTCAGCGTGTCGGGCGGCCCGGACCTCGGCCAGGCAGCGGCCCCGGGGCACGGCGGATTCACCCGGAGGTGTGGGGCGGGCC
>NZ_AGVX02000405.1 GCF_000239155.1 Actinoalloteichus spitiensis RMV-1378 | reverse complement strand
CCCGACACCGCCGCCCCCACTCAGCAGCCGGCCCGCACCACCGATGCGCCCCGGCGCGGGCCGGCGGGGGTGGTGGCGTTCGACGTTTCCGCCGCCACCCCCACCCTCCCCGCTTTCGCCGGGGTGCTGCCGTCGTGGACGGAGCCGGAAGCATGAGCACGACGCCGACCCGGCGCCGCGCTCGCAAGTGGTCGGCCACCGTTCCCGCCGTGGCCCCGGGCGGACGGCTGACCAGCGTGGGCCTCACTCTGACCGGTGGCAGGACCGCCATCGTCATCCTCGGCGGCGGCACCAGCTCCCTGGTGATGCCCTCGGGCGCGCGGCAGTTGGCCGCCGCGCTGCGGGCACGGCGACGCCTGGGCGTCGACGTGCACAGTGGACCAACGTCGAGAACCTTGTCCGTCGCGCCCACGGCTCGGCCCGGAGTTCCGGATTCGGGCGCGACGCTGACCCTGCGGTCGGCATCGCAGGTGTCGGCCCACTGGCCGCTGACGCTCGGTCCCGGTCCGGCTCGCTCGTTCGCGCGGTTTCTCGACGAGGCCGCCGACCAGTGCCAGAGGAGGCGGTGACGTGGGTCCTGTTGAGGTCACGGATGCCGTCACCACACTGATGCCCCGGGTGGACGCACGTCCCGCGTCCCGGGTCCGCCGGTACGTGTTGCCGTGGCGCGCTCGCCGGGTGCGTCCCTTCCTGGGGTGGGGTGTTCGGTGAGCGCCGTACCGCCCAATGTCGTGATGCCCGGGGAGGAGGCCGGTCGCCTCACGGTGTGGTGGCCCGCCCAGTACCGGGCCGCGCGCGTGTTCGTGGAGGTGAGCCGCCTCGGGGTGGTTCTCCGGCCGGCACACGCCCCGGCCGAACCGGTCGGTCTGCCTCCGCTCCAGGCTCGGCGGGTGGCGGGGGCGTTGCTGGTGGCGGAGGCGGAGACCGTGGCCACCGCGATCACGGCCGGCCCGGGGCTGGTGGCGTCGCTGATGGTCACCAGCCTCCCCGGCCTGGCGGGAAAGGCGCTCACGCTTTCCTGGCCCGAGTTCCCGCCGGTGCGGTGGGTGTTGCCCACGCGTTGGGCACCGACCAGGCCGGGTGGGCTCACACTCACCCACCCGAAGGTCGTCGGAGAGTTGATCGGTCGCGCGGCCGGGGTCGCCGAAGCCCTGGGGTGACCACGAGGGCGACCCGAGACCTGCGTGAGGCCCGGTCGTGGGTGCGAACACCCTGCCGAGCGGTGGAGGATCGACCAGGAGTAGGGCTGGCTCGGGGGCGCACCGACCCACCTGCTCGCGCTCGCCGGCACTTCCGAGGCTGGGGTGGCTGGCGGCCTGGAGGAGGTCCGCTGGTTGCTGGCAGGGGCCGCAACGGCGGTCGCTCGGGTAGCGGGTGTGGTGGGGGCGACGTGCCCGAGAGCCCCCGGGTTTCGAGCCGGCGCCTGAGCGGCGGGATGGTGCACGCGGTGAGCGACACCGTTTCGCGGTGATCCGTGGCTTCGTTCCGGCTGCTACCGCGCCCGCCGCCCCCGTTTGAGCTCCTCCGCTTCGTGGGTGGGGTCGCTAGCCACCCAAAAATGTTAGTCGCTAACATTTTCTCGTGGCTACGGTATCGAAGCGTGAGCGCACGCTGGCTCTGCTGACCGAGCGCGCGCTCGCGCTCTTCGAGGAACAGGGGTTCGACCAGACGAGCGTGTCGCAGATCGCCGCCTCCGCAGGGGTCTCGGAGATGACGTTCTTCCGGCACTTCGGCTCCAAGGAACAGGCGGTCCTCGTCGACCCCTTCGACCCGGTGATCGCTCGGGCCATCGGCCAGCGTCCGCTGAACGAGGCGCCCCTGCTCCGAGCGGTCCGAGGCGTGCGCGCGGCGTTGACCGGACTCGACGACGCGGAGCTGAGCATGGTCCGCCGGCGTGTCCGCATCATCGCGTCCACCCTGAGCCTGCGCGTGGCGTTGGCGAAGCAGAACGAGGAGACGGCGGCGGCCATCCAGCAGCAGCTGATCACCGACGGTACCGATCCCCGTGCTGCCCGAGCCGCCGCCGCGGCGCTGCTGGCCGCGCTGTCCGCCGGGCTCTTCGAGTGGGCGGAGAACGAGGACACCACCTTGGTCGGAGCGATCGAGACCGCGCTCAGCGTGTTGGAGGTCGGGGCGTGACCGCGTTGGTCGAGGTCACCGACGCCGTGCGCTCCTACCCCCCGGGCGTGGGGGTGCGGGGAGTGTCGCTCACGGTGGAAGAGGGCGAGGTACACGCCCTGGTGGGTCTCAACGGTGCGGGGAAGACGACGCTGATGCGCCTGATCCTCGGCATGGCGCGGTTGCGGTCCGGGAAGATCCGCATCGCTGGTACGCCCGTCACGCGAATGACCGGGAGCGGGTGGCGGTGGGTGGGGCACATGCTCGACCGGCCGTTCGCCTACCCCGAACTCACCGCCCTGCGGAACATGCTGGTCGCGGCGAGATTGCGGGGATTGTCAGCCAGCTCGGCGGCCGAGGCCGCGCGGAACGCCCTGGACGACGCCGGGCTCGGTGACTACGCGACCGTGCGGGCGGGACGGCTGTCCCAGGGGAACCGGCAGCGGCTCGGCCTCGCGGTGGCGATGCTGGACGCCCCACGATTCCTCGTGCTCGATGAACCAACGAACGCCCTCGCCCCGGCCGGGGTGATCGACCTGCGTGAGCGGCTCCGCCGTCGCGCGGCAGGCGGTGCGGGAGTGCTGGTCTCCAGCCACCACCTCGACGAGGTCGCCCGGATCGCTCATCGGATCACGGTCATGAACCGTGGAGAGATCGCCGGAACCCTGGACCCCAGCGGGACCGATCTGGAACGAGCCTTGTTCGACCTCGTGCTCTCCGACGACGAGAGACGAAACCGGGAGCAGGTATGAACAACTTTCGTGGAGCGTGCGCGGTCGAGATCCGCAAGGCGTCCGCTTCTCGGCCCCTGTGGGTCACCAGCGGCGTCTTCGTCCTCGGTCTCGCGTTGCTCGGGTCCGGTCTGGTCATCGCCGTCTCCACGGGGAACGACCAGGTGATGGACCGGCTCGGCAGTGCCGCCGATCTCGAAGGCTGGCCGCTGCTGCTCACGATCGTCACCCAGATCGCCGCCGCGGGCGGCATGCTCGCCTTCGGTTTCGCGTTGAGCTGGAGTTTCGGACGGGAGTTCACCGACGGGACCATCCCGGCGCTGCTGGCCTCCCCAACAGCACGGTCGGTGGTGGTGTTGGCCAAGCTGCTGACCCATCTGCTCTGGGTGTGCGCGGTCGCGGTGGTGTCCGTTGGCGCGCTGTTCCTGGTGGGCATCCTGTTGGGGCTCGGCCCGGTCAACGGTGACGTGTTGGCCGACTTCACCCGTCTGGCGCTGTTGCTCGTCCTGTCCGGTGCCGTGGTCGTCCCCACGTCCTTGGTGGCCACCCTCGGCCGAGGTCCGCTTCCCGGGATCGGGGCAGCCATCGCCCTCATCGTGGTGTCCCAGGTGGCGGCGATCGTGCAGCCGGCCACAGCCGCATGGCTGCCCTTCGCGGCTCCCGCGATCTGGGCGTTGTTTCCCGAGGTGGTGGGTGTGGTCCAACTGGGGCTTGTCATCGCCACCAGCGCGGTGTTCTGCGGACTCACGGTCCACGCGTGGAACCGCTTGGAGCTGGACCGAGGAGTGTGAGCGGCTTCCGGCAAGCGGGAGCTGAAGTCTGAGTGTCAGCGGGAACGTTTGGCGCAGGGGGCTTCAGGGGCTCGACGGTAGGGTGGGGATCGTGACGCCGACGTTCCGGGAAGTCCTAGGAGGTCGCCGAAGCCTTCGTGCGTTTCGCTCGACAACGAAGCAGGGCAGCAGCGAACGTGTCACTGGTCCTGCGGCTGATTCTCGAGGGTGTCGAGACCTGGTGGTCGTCTGTTCTCCGCGCGGTTCGTTCCGCCTGGGGCCGGAACCTCGACGGCTGCCTTCTAAAGCGTCGCCGCTTCTCTCACGGAGGGCAGCGGACAGGAGTACAGTGACGCCGGATCCGTCTAGGTCAAGAAATGGTAACGGGCTCCCATCGGTGCAGGTCGCGAAGGGAAAGCCCCGCGCGAGCGGGGGTGAGCCGATTCCGGAGGGCGTGCCCGTGCTCGACATCCTGAAAGCCCCGCGCGAGCGGGGGTGAGCCGCTGGCTCGGCGGGAGGTGAGGGCGCCGACCGGGAAAGCCCCGCGCGAGCGGGGGTGAGCCGCCATCATCACTCTGGACCGTACTGGGTTTGTTGGAGGCCCTGCACCCCAGGAA
>NZ_AGVX02000406.1 GCF_000239155.1 Actinoalloteichus spitiensis RMV-1378 | reverse complement strand
GCGGAGGATTCGCCTAGCGGCCTAGGGCGCACGATTGGAAATAGTGTCCCGCCCAGCGCTGTACTAGTTTCCCATTTTCCCTGGTCAGTGTCAATCACAATGTTGGCAATAGTGTTCCCAGGCCCGGAAGCCTCAGATCTCCACCCCCGGCCGACAGGACCCCCTTCTTTCCCGATGCAAGGAACGGCAAGGTCGATGTGCCGCCGTCATGCCACGGTGAAAGTCAGCCTGGGAAGCAACTAGCCAGCCCCTACTGGACCTCGGCGGCGCACATCAGTAGTCCTGCACACTTTCCCAACTGGCGGAGACCGAGTTTCCGCCGACAGCTCGCACCGCCTCCAGCGCGGCTTCCTTGACCAGAGCAACCGCACCGGTCGGCTCATCAGCCCGGGCGGCTGCCACAAAATGCACTTCGCGCGCCTCAACGTCCACATGAGGTGATTGGTCGTGAACGGTTGCGTCCTCCATAAAATGATCGCACACACTATCGAACCAATCAAAGTCGAATTCATCACTCATCACACAGGCGAAGTCGACATAGAAAGATCTCACAAAAACTCCTCACCCCAACATGGGAAGTTCTCGAATACATTACGAAGGTTGCGCTCATAATTCGGATTGGACGGCGTCAGATGAATGGTTTTACCATGCCTTCCACACGGGCACCGAAGTTGGTAGTAATTGGTCTTCGAGGCCCACCACCCGCGCTTTTCGGCCGCGCGAATAACCGCCTCCAGCTCCTTCCTGGGGTGCCGTGGGCGACGGCGCCGGGCGGCTGCCAGCTCCTCGGCACTTCGCACGTTCCGTCGAGCCACGGACGACTCCCGAGAGCGAGCCGGGTTCGTTGGTGACGGACGGCGGACCTGCGCCCCACCTCCTACGACCTTGCTGACGTAGGACCTCAGCTGGGTGGCGACCTCCGCGCAAACCTGCGCGATGCGCACCATGAGCTCCCACGCCGCCGCCAACATGCCCACTGCCTGATGCACTTGCACGTCGGCACTGCCCGCTAGCGAAGTCGTCAGCACCCCGTAGGCCCGCCCTACCGCGTCCCCGGCAAGTAGCGTCCACTCACGAGCTTCTTCCACCTCGATGAGCGCCTTCTCCACCTCGCCCACCAGTTCCTCGACCGAGGACAACGATCCCCCTTCTTCCTACCGGACTGCCTCGAACTGCTTCCGCACGAGAGACGGGCCCGCGAAGTCCTCCGGTATCGCGTCCATGTGGACCTCGTTCACCGTCTCTCCCAACCATTGCGCCGAGTTGCGCCGCAACCCTTGCCGTTTGAATCCCGCCTTCTCGTAAGCGCGAATCGCGATCGCGTTGCTCTCGATGACGGTCAGGTGCACACAACGAAGGTTCGTGACGTGGAAGGCGTAATCCAACACGAGGCGGGACGCCTCCGAGCCGACCCCCCGGCCCCGCGATTCCCTCGCGCCGAGTGAGATGACGTACTCTGCCGTTCGACGCATTGAGTCAATATGGAGCACGGCGATTCCAACCGGAATCTCCACCTGGCCGTCGATTGAGTATATGGTGAAGTGTATTCGGTGCGACGATGATCGGCTATAGCTTTCGTAAAGAATGTCCCGCGTCGTCTCGAACGTCTGCGGAGTTTGCCGATTATAACCGACGATGGTAGGAATCTCCTGTTCCCAACGCCAGTAGGTCTCCATGAGATCGGGCCTGATGGGGCCGATAGCCGCCACGTTGGATCGCATCCACAACAATGCCTCGGTCACACTTCCACCTCCGAGCTGGGGATCTTCATCAACGCAACGCATCGTCGGGTCGAGGGCGGTTCCGCGACGGGGACGCCGGAACACGTCTCCACCCACGCGTGCACGCGAAGTGGGTCGGCCGACGCTCCGTGGCACCACCGAGCGATCAGACCGGCTTGTCCGAGAATCACCACGGCGGCGACGGAGTTCTCCAGGCAGGCGATCCTCATGGGAAGCCAGAGTCCCGCACGGCGAACCGCGTTCACGGCTGCGCTGATCTCACCCTCGGTCGCTGCCCGTCGCCCACCTTGAGCCGCTCGCTCGACCATGCGCATGAGATTCAGCATGGGGGACCGTCCCCGTCGGGCCGCGAGGACTTGGAGCAGCACGACGGCGGCCAGTGTCGCACGTCGTACTCGCCCTCCGGGGAAGGGCGAGAAGCCGAAGGGAAGGTCCTCCTGGCCCCAGACCGGTTCCCACTCGGGGCCCTTCATGGGGGCGGGCCAGCGGTGGAGCTGTCGCGGTTCATGGAGCACGCCAGCCTTCCGAAGGTGTGAGACCAGGCTTCCCAACTCCTTCGGTAGTTCCAGGGAAGAGCTTGAATCTTCGGCCCCCGCTGCGGCTGACCACCACCGCGCGGCACGCCCCGTCAGGACGCGGACACCGCCGTCCCTGCAGTCGACCAACAGGACAGCTGAGCCGAAGTCGGCAGCACGAATCCAGGGCATAGGCCGCAACTTCACGAGGCACCACCGCTTTCACACCAGGTAGCGAGCGGATCACGATGGTGTGCCCTGAACCACACCTCCGTGGCGATCGCCGTCTCGACGCTGTGCAGGTGCGATCCACTTCCTGCTGACGCGTAGGCCAAGTCCCGCCGAAACACTCCCAGGTCCACCAGACCGAGAGCATGGAGGTGACCGTCCATCATCTGCGCGAGTTCGTGTGCGGCGGCACGAAGGCCCCCGAAGTGGGACGGGGTGCTGTCCCCCTTCGTCGTGCGTGCCCGCAGTGAGTCGGGCAGCAGGTCGGTTACCGAGGCCTTCAGCAGGGCCTTGTAGCTCGACGGGCCGGGAAGGTCCGGAATGGGGGTCGCGTGGTACGCGTCGATGACGCGGGAGTCGCAGTAGGGATTGTGGAGGTCGACGGCGAAACGAGCGGCGATTTCGACATCGGCCCGAGCTGTCCGGCCGGTCCTAGTGATCGCGTCGATCATCGCTCGTCGCGTTGGACTGGAGGTGGCGAACAATCTGGGCGGCGGCAGACCGTTGCTCGGTGTTTGGGGCCGCAACCAGGCTGGCGGGGTAGTGCGCTTCTGCCGCTGCGACGCGAATGCGTCCCGAAGAGGCCTCGCACGGACGGAGGACCACCGCGCCGCTTCCCGTAGTGCACGCACCGGATGGAAGCGAAGCAACTCCCCCACCTGGGACTTCGGTGTGATCAGCAGGGCGTCTCCTCCATCGCCCGTCAGGTGGCGGCGGCTCCGCAAAACGGTTCGCAGGTAGAGCATCTGGTAGGCGAAGAAGCCGTAGGTCACGGTCGACGGTGCCGGCTCATCGGTGACTGGAACCAGGTCGAGGTACCGGTAGGGCAGGTGGGCTCGCGTAACCGGCACCCACTCCTGCTCGACGAGTTGGCCAACGTCCCGGGCGTAGTCGAGGTCACCACCAACCGCCACACCCGCCGGATGCATCGTGACGCCGACACACGAACCCGCGCCGAGGAGAGCGAGGGTGGACGAGTCGAGCCCCCCTGACAGGTCCGTGGTCAGCCGGGCGCCGTCAGCCCGACACTCGACGGCTCGTTCAAGCTCTCGCCTGAGCCGGGACGCGTGGCACCCGTCGGCGATACGCGGCCGCCACACCGCCCGTGACCGGACCGTCTTTCCCTGGATCGTCACCTTCCTTCCCGGGAGCAGCCGGTTCACGCGCGAGAACCAGGATCGATCGACAACGGCGCGGCCCGTGAGGTGATCCACCACGTGCTCCAGGTTCACCTGACCGCCGTGAAGACCGGAGAGAAGACGAGCGCTGGTGGACCAGTAGATCGTCCCCTCGACAGTGGTTGTGTAGACAGGACATGCCCACCCGATATCGGTCCACACCGTAGTCTCGGTTCCGCGCAATCTCACGACAATGTAGCTACCGGACCATCGCCAAGCGATGTCATCAGGAACGCTTGACAGCCCAGCTACCTCATCGTCGCAAGCACCACAAAATCCGACCACTAAAAGTAGATAGTCTTTCCGGGGGAAAACACGAACTCGCGAGATTCCTACCCCTGACACCCAAACATTGTTGACTCCGTCAACGATAGCCCTCGCCGACAACGGCTTCAATGCTTCCCTACTGCTTCCACCTATCCACATATTTTCCCCTCGGATATGGGAAAGCCGGCGCGACAGTGGTGAACCATCGCGCCGGCCATGACGGGTCAGTTGTAGATGTTGCGCTTGTTCTCCGACCGATCGAAGCCCTCACCCTCGGTGAGGTCGACCACGTCTCCCAGGACGAACAGCTCGTCCGGAACCTGCTCGGGTTGGATCTGGTCCATCTTCCTTCTCCCTTCATGGAGGAAATAGGACCTGGCGGTCGGGGAGGCAAGGGTCCGGCCGCCAGGTCCCTGTCGGCCCACCACCCAGTTACGGGGGGAGGTGGTGGGCCATTCCGCCCGAGCGGGGGCGCGGGCGGAACTTTCACGGCCGACTCAGGGTCGACCGATTCCCGAGGAGATCGCATGAATCAAGCAGCTCTGGCATGGCTGACCGCCGAGCCTGGATATGAAGACAGCATTCGCCGAGAGCACGGCACCACACAGCGGTTTCGGATCGTACTCGTCAACGTCCTCGCCGAGAGAGCAGACGTGCACCACCTGGGAGGCCGCGCCGTTACCCGCACTGTCGAGGCACAGGGCAATCCTGGTATCCGGAAGGTTCTGAGGCTGTTCACCGGAGACAAGAGCCAGGCAACGATCACAGCGGTGTGGTGCGAGAAGTCCTACCGCGAGGTCGCCCTGCATCACTCGGCGACCGCACGCCGCCGTCGCGACACCTTGGGACTTGCTGGCGGCGGTTGTCACGGCGTGTTCCTCTCCCCTGAATCCGACCTCGGGTGGAGTCACGATCCAGACCCAGCTCGCAGTCACAACGCCCACGCGTCCTGGTCGACCGTTGGCCAGATGGGTGTGGTCTCCCAGGGCACGAAGGGCCGTGGGGCCGGGTGCCATGACGACGCGGCGTTGACCTCGCGGCGAGGAGCAGGACGGGTGTCCGACCTGAGACCCGCCGCGAGGTCGATGGTGTAGCTCGCGGCGGGGGCCGTTCGTCGTGCTGGCGTCTTGGTGTTCACCGCCGGACTGAGGAGCCAGACGGCCATGCTCAGAGCCAGCAGAAGGCTTCCCCACAGAACCACGTTCATCATGTCCCCTCCGATTCGCCAGGGTGAGATGCGGGGTCGCCACCCGAACTGGGGTGTTCAGCGGCGACCCCGCTGGCAGAGGCGAAATACGCGCTTCCCAGCCAAGAGCGCGCATCCAGCCCCGTCGCGAACCCGGGCTCCTGGCATCCCGGCCGCGCCAAACGCTTCTGAGAACGCTGGACGACGAGTGGGAACGACGGCGTCACTGTCGCTCACGCGGTAGCGGTCCCGTCCAGCTCAGCGTCGTCGGATAGCTCCGACGCCTCCCCCTTTGCCATCCTGCAAGCTAAGTTGGTTTTCAACTTGGGTTGCGACTTAGAGTACAAGGCGAAACTCAGCTTGCCACTACTCCTAACGGGTTAACTACAAATCGACACGTACAGTGATCAACCCACCGGCGATGGAAGGATCGGCCAGATGAAGCACCCGAAACGACCACCTGGTCCTCAGGTTCTGCGGCTACAACTCGGACGGCGGTTGCGCGCCCTACGCGAAGCTGCCGGCTTCAGCAGCCAGGAGGAGATCAGCGTCGCCGTCGGCTGGAGCGCGGCGAAGATCAGCCGCGTGGAGTCCGGACACGGGACATTGACCCAAGCAGAACTGGAACATCTCCTCGCAACGTTGGAGACCCCGCCCGCGGAAGCACAGGTGATCGAGCGTTTAGCACGGGATGCGCGCAAGCGGGGGAACTACGGGAAGGTCTCCGACTGGGCGCGCGCCTACGTGGGCATGGAGGCTGACGCCGACGAGCTGCGAATCTGCTACACAGGGCTCGTACCCGGCCCCCTCCAGACCGCCGCTTACGCGGCGGCGGTCCTGAACACCTCGGTCAACGTCGCACCGGCCGACGCACCTCGCCTTGTTCAAGCACGTGTTGAACGCTACGAACGCCTGGTGCAAGGCCCTGGAGACACCGACCTCCACGTGATCCTGGGCGAGGAGGTCATTCGGCGGCAGGTGGGCGGCCGTCGCGTGATGAAGGAGCAGCTCGAACTTCTGAGAGACGCAGCCGCCCGCGACAACGTCACCCTCCAGCTGCTCCCTTTCGAGGCGGGGGAGCACGCTGCGCTCGACACGAGCTTCACGCTGGTGTACCTGCACGACGTCGGCGCAAGCTATGTCTACCTCGAAGACTTGACGAGCTCCACGTTCCTCGACCGCGATCCGCACCTGCGCGTGTACGAAGTCATCTTCCGCCGTCTCCAGATCACTGCGTTGAGTGAGCGTGCAACACTTGACCTGCTCGACCGAGCGATCCACGACCTGGACTGAGGAGGAAGCCTGATGACCGTGTCGGTCAGCGGGGCCTCTTGGCGCAAGAGTTCGTACAGCGGCGGCGGAAGCGCCAACTGCGTGGAGGTGTGCACCTCCACGAACGGCGACTCCCGGGGCTTGCGCGACAGCAAGAACCCCGGCCCCGTTCTGCTCGTGGGCGCCGAACCCTTTGCCTACTTTCTGGCGGCCGTCAAGGATGGGCGCATTACACGCTGAAGCGACCCAAGGAGGCAGCATACGCTGCCTCCTACATTCCGCCTGGGTAGTTGCGTGTCCCCAGGGGCAGAGGCCCTACGGGTCGGTGTCGCCGAGCCTGACCACGAGCGTTCGCTACCCCTTCGGCACTCACCGCAAGAGGACACACAGGCCGTCGGTCGACAGCAGTTGAACCATGCACACCTCACTGACGCTGGTCGTTCTCGTCTCGGCGGCGCCACCTCACCGTCAGCCTCACCTCGTCACTCTCCTCGACGCCCCGGGAAGCGGCTAGCTCCTCCACTGCCCGCAACGCGTCCTTCGAGGGAAGGGGCGTGCCTGTCGTCGCCGCGAGGCGTCGAAGCACTGACTGCCACCGTTCGATGGCCTCGGCGATGATGACCTCGTCCGGCACGGCCGACAGGTCAATCTCGACCTCGTGCGCATCCTCAGCACGCAACGTCCGAAGGATCCCGGCGGCGTCGCTCCGCCCCACCGCATCTAGCTCGGCCGGGGACACCCGCACCGCCCACGCCATTCGCGCGAGGGTCGCCGCAGGGGCGCGCACCCCGATGGACGCGCCGGACTTGCGACCCAGCACGATCTGCCGCCACCGCGCTTCGCTGATGCCAGCGGAGCGCGCGGCTCGCACCCTGGAGAGCCCGAGACGGCCCCTTGCTGAGGGGGAACCCTGGGGAGTGTGGGGAGGCATGACCTCAGCCGAGAGGGAGGCTCTGAGCCTTGCCAGGGGCACCGGGCCTCTTCGTATCCTGCCTCCCCACGGGACGAACGTGCGTTACACGAAGCACAGCTGCAAGTGCCATGCGTGTCGATCGGCACACACCGCCTACGAGCGCCTACGCCTCAGGCGGATGAGGTCGGGTCGGTAGGCGGGCACTTCGCAGGGCGAGGTTCATGAAGTGCGCCTTGCGGAGTGCCCGCACCCGCTGTTCTCGTTCGGTCTCGTCGAGCGCTCCGTCGGGGTCAACTTCTCGCGCGAACCGTGCTTCGGCGGCTGCCCGCGCAGCGGCGGTGCGGGCTGAGCGGTCAGAGGTCCGCGCCCAGGATGCATGTGCTGCCGCCCGGGCTCGTAGGGTGCGCTGTTCTGGCGTCATGCCATCAGCGCACCCTACGGATGTCACCCGTCAGTCGAGCGACTTGTCCACCAGGCTCAGTCGGGACTGCTCGGCAAGCGCTCGTTGCTGCTGGGCGATACGTCCGTAGTGCCGCAGCATCTTGCGTGACGTCCAGCCCGCGATCGCCATCAGGCCCGTTTCGCTTCCCCCAGCCTCCTGCCATCGGTGGCTGAAGTCGTGCCGGAACCGATGCGCGTGCAGCGGGCTCGTGAGACCGGCCTGCCGGCCACGACGCGACAGCATTCGCTTGATCCCGTCAGCCTTCAGCGGCTGTGCCTGTCGGGAGGAAAGCCACAGCTGGGGGACGTTGTCAGCCCCGTCCTGGTGCCTTCGCTTCCGCAGGTAGCGGTTCATCGCGAGCCCTGCTGTGTTCCCGAAGCCAACAACCCGGATTCGCTTGCCCTTGCCGATGATGCGGAACTGGCGCGTCGTGTGTCCACCTCGTCGACCCGGAGCTGTGCCATCTCTGAGACACGGATACCGGTATCCATGAAGAGCAGGATCAAGGCGGTGTCCCGGAGGTCGAGAAGGCTGCGGCCCGAGCAGGTCGACAGCACGGCGGCGTGCTCCTCATCCGTGAGCACTGGCGTCAGCTTGTCCGGGACGTTGGGCGGCTCGGTCTCGTCGAAGGGGTTGACCCTCACCTGGTTTCGCCGCTTGAGCCACGTCATGAAGACACGGAGGTTCCGGTAGTGATGCGCCCCGTTGGCCGGGGACGTGGCCTCGATGATGTCGGCGATGAAGTCGTCAACGTGGTGGGAACCGACCTCCCACGCTCCCACCTCCGGCTCGTTGTCGTCGATCCACCTGGCCCACCTTGCGGTGGTGTACAGGTAGCCACGTTCGGTGTGCTCGGAGAGCGCCTTCGCGCGGATCGCCTTCCGGAACCTTTCGGCGAGCATGGTCCACTCCGCTGCGGCTGATGCACTGGCTGACTGCATGTAACAGACCCTCTGATCGTGTTGTCTCCAAGCGCTGTGCTCGACACCTCCAACCAGCCATCCGAGCAGCTCAGGACCCGTTTTGGCTGCTAGGAACCCCTTCGTGTATGCTCTGCGGCGGAGGATTCGCCTAGCGGCCTAGGGCGCACGATTGGAAATCGTGTTGGGGCTCAAACCCCTCACGGGTTCAAATCCCGTATCCTCCGCTCCAGGAAGAAACCCCCGGTCACCCGGGGGTTTCTTCGTGTTCGGGGGGCCTCGTGGCCCGCTTCGCGGTGCACCGCCTCCCACCGCAGCCCGCTCGCCCGGCCGGCTCGCCGTCACGGGGCCGGCTCGGGTGGCTCACCGCCCGGCCTCCGGGACGGTGGGGCCGCTCCCGTCACGTCCGCCCGCGCGGAGCCCCGCCGTTCGCCGGCGGGCGCATCCGTCGCCCCCACGCGTGCCCGGCGAACGGCGACGGGTCGCCCGGTCGCGTCCGCGTGGGTGCCCCGCGCGCACCCGGCCCTGGTCGTCGCACGATCCACACCGCTACCGGGACGAGGCGTCGGCGTCGCCCGTCCGGCCCGGAACCGGGCGATCCGCCGGTTCCGGGCCTGGTCGTGGTCAGCTCGTCGTCCCGGTCCCTTCGGAGTCCGGGGAGTTCGCCTCGCCGCGCTTGCGGCGGGCGAAGTAGGCGGCGGCCCCGCCCACGGCGAGCAGGATGACCGCGCCGGTCACCAGCGGGAGCACTCCGCCGAGGCCGGTGCGCGCGAGATCCTCGCCGGCCGCCCCCGGCGGACCCACGTCCCGGTGGTCCCCCGCCCCGCCACCGGGTTGCTCGGACCGCTCGGGCGACCCGGTGTCGCCGCCCTCACCCGGCGGGCGTCCACCGCCGTAGTACTTCGCGTCCTCGGCCTCGTCCACCGCCGGGTCGCCGCTCAGCGGGCGGAACGCCACGACCTGCGGGTCGTGGTCGCTGGCCTGGTCGGCGAACTCGGCGTTGACGCGGACCGGCTGGTAGTCGGCGCGGTGTGCCAGCGCCCCGGCCACCAGGATGTGGTCCAGGGACTGGGAGTTCCCGTCGAACACGTACCCGTAGCGTTCGGTGGGCGGCAGGTCCAACATCGGGTTGTGCAGGCGCCCGCCCTGCGTGAGGGTCGTCAGGACCGGGGAGAACTGGAAGTCGTTGAGGTCCCCCACCACCAGCAGGTTCGCCGAGGGGTCCTCGGCGTACAGCGCGTCGCTGAACTGGCGGACCACCGCCGCCTGCTCCAACCGCTGGATCTCGGAGGTGCGGTTCGGCGGCTGGTACCGGCCGTGCAGCGACTGGTCCCCACCCTTGGAGTTGAAGTGGTTGGCGACCACGAACACGTCCCGGTCCTCGAAGCGGAACTGCCCGACCAGCGGCTTGCGGCTGTTGTCCCAGGCCGGGCTGTCCGGAGCGATCCGGCCTGGCGAGACGGAAAGCCGGGCGCCGCCATCGCCGTCGGACTCGACGCGGACGGCCGTGGTGGCATCCCCACCGGGGGCGTCCACAAAGGACACCCGCGCCGGGTTGAACAGGAAGGCGTTGCGGATGTTCCCGCCGGGTTGGCCACCGTCCTCCTTGTCCTCGGGGTTGATCTGCCGCCACTCGTAGGACGGGCCGCCGGCGGCGCGGATGGCGTCGACGAACTGGTCGAGGGTCTGGTCGGCGTCCACGACGCCGTCGTCCGTGGGCCCGCTGTTGTCCTGGATCTCCTCCAACGCCACGATGTCCGGGCCGTCCAGGTACTCGGCGACCCCGGTGGCGAGCCGGTCGAACTTCGCCTGGTCGTCGGCCGGGGACAGGTTCTCCACGTTGTAGGTCGCGACCGTCAGCTCCCAGTCCCGCGCCGGACGCACCGCGTCTCGCGTGAGCCCGTTGTCGACGTGCTCACCCAGCGTGGTGGCCCTGATCAGGTAGCCGCCGTACTGGGAGTACCAGAGCGGCCCCTGGGTCGTCCCACGCAGTTCGTCCCCGACGTTGGCGATGGGGAACGGCCGTTCCGAGAAGGGGATGAGCGACTCGATCTTGAGCCGACCGGTGTTGGAGTCGCCGTACCCCTGGTACACCGTCCCGCCCCTGGCACTGCGGTTCTGGGCCGGCTTGGTCGTCACCCACAGCGCGTTGTAGGCGTCGGTTGGGCCGACCACCGGCGCGTCGTCGACGCGCAGCAGCATGCCCTCACGGGAGGCGTAGTAGTCGAGGGCGTAGCGCTCGGGGTCCAGCTCCAGGTCCTCGATGCTGCCCCCGGAGGCGTCGGGAGCGAGCGCGGTCGGCACGGTGCTCGGCGTGACCAGCTCGGCCTCCGGCAGGTCGTTGCCGCTGGAGACGACCTCCCAGGAGGCGCGCTCCAGTTGGGTGAGCGACTGGTTGGCGCTGGACGCGCCACCCTGCCTGTACTGCACGACGGTCCCGCTGACCAGGACCTCGTCGCCGACAGCCAGGTCCGGGGTGCGGTCGGAGGTGAAGACGAAGAGCGCCTCGCTCGTCCGGGGGTCGCCGTCGGGCTCGGGGTCCTGGAACCAGAACCCCCGGGGGGAGCCGAAGGCGTTCACCGCCGTCACGATCCCGGGGACCCCGCTGACCTGGCTTCCGGTGTGCGGGGAGATCCTCGTGGGGCCCTGGATGTCGTGGATGCGCAGCTCCCCGGGCTCCCCTGGTTCGCCCGGCGGGTTCCCCGGTTCCCCGGGCTCCCCGGGGGTCTCCCCCGAGGAGTTCACCGGGTTCGGCTCACCGGCGGTGAAGTCGGCCGCGTTGTCCCGGGTGTCGGTGAGGTCGGCGTCCCTGGCCACCGACCGGGTGTTGCTCGCCCCGCGCGCCGGCTCGCCGTTGCGGACGACCGCGTCGCCGTAACCGACGAGGTCCACGATGCGGGTGTCGGCGGCGCAGTCCGCCAGGGTGAGGCAGTCGAGCCTGTCGGTGCCGTTCACGAGGGCGATGGTGCCGGCGGTGGCGGACATCGCGATGTTCCCGCGCACGTCGGGGGTGGGAAGTTCGACGGAGCCGGCGTTCCCCCGGGCCTGGCTCACGAGGAAGTGGCCGCCGGCCGGGATCTCCCCGGTGAGCGGCGTGTACTGCCACTGGCTGGTGGGGCGGGGGCTACCGGGCAGGTACTGGACGGACCAGCCCTCCAGCGTGACCGGGTGGTCGCCGGGGTTGCCGAGTTCGACGAAGTCGGTGGTGAGTGTCGCGCCGGAGTTGCCGCCGCCGCCGTACACCTCGGAGATCAGCGCGCTGGCGGCGGCCGGTTCCTCGGCCGCGCGCGCGGGGGGTTCGGTCGGCAGCGTGGCCAGCCCCGCCCCGGCGACGAGCGCCGTGAGCGCGGCCGCCGCGCGTCTCGGCGCCGGTAAGGATGGGAAAGTCACTCGTCCTCCAACATCGGATGCGTGTGTGCATCCTCACCCGGGCGAGTTAACTGCGGGAAGACGGCATGCGAAGGTCGTTGGCGGGTCGAGACCAGCGGCTGGACGGAACCGGCCCTCGAGGACGGAGGCGTCGGTGGATCTCCGCTGCTTCCGGAGGGGACGGACGGTGGGCCGGCCGGCACCGGACAGCCCGGGCGGCCCGGAGGCGATGTGGGCGACGGGCGAGGCCAGCCGGAGATCAGCGCGCGCATGGTGCGGTGGTCGCGCGGCCGTGCCGGCCTGTCGGGGTGGACGTGCGGGGGCGGTCAGAAGCGGGCCACGACCTGGTTGTCCTGGACGAGGACCTCGCAGTCGACCGGCCCGGCTCCCGGCCCCGCCGGCAGGGCGATCGTGAGTTCCACTGTCCCGTGGGACGCGTCGTTGACCACCACGCCCCGCACCCACGGCAACTCGTACCCCCTGGGCCCGAGGGTGCCGGTCACCGGGGCGGCGACGTAGACGTGCAGGAACTGCGTCCGCCCGTCGGCCGCCATGCCGGGTACGGGCTCCGCCGAGCCGCCCCACAGCGGTGGTTCCGTGTCGAGCTGGTGTCCGATGACCTCGGGCACGACCGCCCGGAACGCGAGTACGACCTGGTCGCAGCCGTTCTCACTGACGACCTGGAACTCGTGGGTGCCCGGTACCTCGACCAGGGGCGCCGGCTGGGCGTCGCAGCCGGCTGCGGGCGCTCCGGCCGCGGGTGGAGCGCCGGCCGAACCGTTCGCCGCCGGGCCGGTGGGGTCCGGCACCTCGGCCGGGGTGGTGGGGTGCGATGTGGACTCGACACCGTCGGGCGTCGTGGTCTCCGTCGTGGGCGCGGATCCCGGTGGCGGCGGGGTGTCCTCCTCCGCTCCGCAGGAGACGACCAGCAGGCCGGACAGGACGAGCACGGTCAGACCGCGGGTGACGGACATCGACGTCCACCTCACTTCGGTGCACTCACGACCGGCGCGCCCGCGGTGCCGGTGTCCGGTGTGGTCCGGTCGGACTCCACCGCCAGCACCGGTACCGGCCCGCCCGCACGCGGCCGTTCGCCTTCGGAACGCCCAGGTGCCATGGAGGCACGGCATTCACCTGGTGCCGGGCCGCCGCCGTGCCCTTCCGGTGACGAGCCTCGCCTCGGTCGCTCTTGCGTGCAGCCTTCCACCTCTCCCGGTCACGGGCATACCGCCCAACAGGTGGCCGACGGCCCCCACCAGGTGATTCCGGCTGCGCCCGGCCAGGAGCCGGCGGTGGGGGCGGGCGCGCGGGGATCGAGCGGTTCGGAGGTCGGCTCACGAGCCTCCCCGGCGAGGACGGCGGGAACCGGGCGAGGGGCCGCCGGGCGGCCGTGCCCCCGGCCGCGGTGGCCGGACACGGGCCAGGGAGCCGGGGCCGCTCGTTCCCCTGCACCGGGGCGCCGGAGGGCGCGGCCGGGAGGACACCTGGAGGCGAACAGCGCCTCCAGACGCGGAACGCCGGCCCACCTCGGGTGGTGGGCCGGCGTTCTCGGCGCTGGCGGTAGCGGTGGGATTCGAACCCACGGTGGGCTTGCACCCACACACGCTTTCGAGGCGTGCTCCTTAGGCCGCTCGGACACGCTACCGCGACGAAGGATAGCTGACGGTCGCTCCCGTCCGAACGACCCCCCTCCCCTGGCGGGCGGCGGGCCACCCCGCGACCCCGCACGGCCGGAGGAGCACGGCGCACCGGAGGCGGATCAACGCCAGGCGCGCATGACGGCGGCCAGCCGCGTCCTGGCCCGGGCGAGGCGTCCTCGGACGGCCTGCTCGGACGCACCGACCACGGCGGCGATCTCGGCGTGCGGCACCCCACCCACCTCGGCCATCAGCCAGACCGCCCGCTGCGGCGAGGGGAGGGTCTCCACCGCCCGGTAGAGCGCGTCGACCCCTGCCGAGGCGGTCGCGGCCCGTTCGGGGTGGAACCGCCCGTCCACCTGGGCGGTGGCGATGGCGGTGGTCCCGGACTCGGGGATGGTGGCCAGCGGATCGGTGCGCCGGTCCCGCCGCTTGCGGAGGATCGCGAGGCACTGCCGGTGCGCGATGCGGAACAGCCAGGTGCGCACCGCTCCCGGGTCGGCCAGCTCGCCCACCCGGCACCAGACCGTGGCGAAGACGTCCTGCGTGACGTCCTCCGCCTCACCCCGGTCACCCAGCATCCGGAGTGCCAGCCGGGACACGCGGCCGGAGTAGCGCCGCACCAGGATCTCGAAGGCGTCGGCGTCCCGACCCGCGATGCGAAGCGCCAGGGCGGCGTCCTCGATCTCGTCGGTACGTTCGTTCCACGCCTCGGTCATCCACACCCCCGCAGACGATGGCGCCCAGCCGGGCCCTCCTCGTTCGCCGCCCACAGCGCCGGGCCCGCGCGCGAGCGATGGGCCCGCCCCTCAGGGGACGGGCCCATCGTGGCAGCGTTTCCGTGGATCCGCCGCGTGAGCGGGTCGGACGGCCGGCTTCGTCGGTCATCGGGCCGTGCCGCACGGCAAGCGGTCAGCCACCGCGCCCACCCCGGGAGGACCTCAGTCGTTGCCGCCGAACTTCTTCTTCACGTCGTCCGCCGCACCGGCCGCGCGGTCCTTGGCGTCCTCCCCGGTCTTCTTCACCTGACCGGACAGTTTGTCCTTCTTGCCGGAGTTCTCCATCTCCTCGCTGTCGGTCGCCCGACCGAGGGCCTCCTTCGCCTTGCCGGCCAGCTCCTGCGCTCCGTGCTTGGCCTTGTCGAAGACGCTCATGGACCTCTCCCTCCTGGAGCCGCTACTCCTCCCGCGAACCGTCGCGGGTGGGGGCGGTCGACTCCCGCTTCCGGGGCACGATGTCGTTCTCCCCGTTCGTGGCGTCGCTCTCTGCCCTGAGGGTGCCCACCGCTCCACCCGTCACACCTAGTTGTTGTCCACGTCACATCTGGTCGCGGTGCTCGCGGAAGAAGTCGTCCAGCAGCCCCGCGCACTCCTCCGCGAGGACCCCGCCAACCACCTCCGTCCGGTGCGGCACCCGCCGGTCCCGCACCACGTCCCACAACGAGCCGACCGCGCCCGTCTTCGGCTCCCACGCGCCGAACACCACCCGCGAGACCCTGGCCAGCACCGCGGCCCCGGCGCACATCGCGCACGGCTCCACGGTGACCCCGAGCGTGCACCCCGTCAGTCGCCACCCGTCGCCCCGCACGGCGGCCGCGCGGCGCAGCGCCAGGACCTCCGCGTGCGCCGTGGGGTCTCCGAGTTCCTCCCTCGCGTTGTGGGCGGTGGCCAGCACCCGACCAGCGGGGTCGAGCACGACCGCCCCGATGGGCACGTCACCGGCTGCCTCCGCGCGGCGGGCCTCGGCCATCGCCGCCCTGACGAGCTCCTCGTCCTCGGGCCTGGTGAAGGGTCTAGGGAACACGGTCGAGGTCGGCCATCACCGCGTCGTACTGCTCGGCGAACCCGCAGCGCTGGGCGATGATCCGCAACTGCTCCTCCGGGTAGCGGTCCTCCTCGACCACCACCACCATCTCGCCGGAGGGCATCCCGAGATCGGCGAGGAGACCGAGATCGCCCTCCGGCCACATCTCGTCGTCGTCCTCGTCGGGCGGCTCGATGCGCAACAGGTCCAGCACGTCCGCCGCGACGTCGTAGTACAGGGCGGCTGCCGAGTCGGAGAGCAGGAGGTCCACCCCGCCCGGGCCGGGTCGCACGATCAGGAAGAACTCGTCGTCGACGTTGAGCATGCCGAAGACCGCCCCCGTCGACCGCGTGGCACGCAGCTCGGTGATGGCCCTGTCCAGATCCGACAGGGCCGCGTCGGACATCCTCCGACACCGCCACTGGCCGTCCTCCCTGAGCACGGCCATCGCCACACCCGAGAGCGGCTCCTCGACCTCCATGCCCCCACGGTATTCCCTCCGGCCCGACACCGTCGCACCGTTCACCTGAACACCCCGTCGGGCCGGTGACCGACAATGACCGGGTGACCCCGATCTGCGTACTCGGCCTGGGACTGATCGGCGGCTCGGTGCTGCGCGCCGCCACCGCCGCCGGACGGCGCTGCTGGGCGGCCACCGCCTCCCCGGTGGACGCCGAGGCCGCGACCTCGGAGGGGGTCGACGTCCGCAGCCCCGAGTCCGCGCTGCGGCGAGCGGCTGACGAGGACGCGCTCGTGGTCGTCGCCGTCCCGCTCACCTCGGTCCCGGAGGTCCTGCGCCTGGTCGACCAGCACGCCGGTCGCTGCCTGCTCACCGACGTGGTCAGCGTCAAGGAGCCGGTGCTGCGAGCGGTCGAGACGCACGCACCGGGAGCGAGGTACGTCGGCGGCCACCCGATGGCGGGCACCGCGTCCTCCGGGTGGCACGCGGGGGACGCCCGCCTCTTCGCCGGGGCGGCCTGGGTGGTCACCACCGACGAGGCGGACCCGGCGGTCTGGGCGGAGGTGGCCGGGCTGGCCCTCGACTGCGGCGCCGAGGTCGTTCCCGCTCCGGCGCGGGAACACGACGCGGCGGTGGCCCGGGTGTCCCACCTGCCCCACCTGCTGGCCGAGGTGCTCTCGGCCGTGGCGGAGGACGGCGGTCCGCTGGCGGCGGCGCTCGCCGCCGGCTCCTTCGCCGACGGCACCAGGGTGGCGGGGACCAGGCCCGCCCTGGTGCGCGCGATGTGCGAGGGGAACCGGGACGCGCTGCTCACGGCGCTCGACGACGCCCTCGGCCGCCTCGGGGTCGCCCGGGGCGCGCTGGCGACCACCGGTTCCCTGCGTGCCGCGGTCGAGGACGGGCACCGGGCCCACCTGCGACGGCAGCGTGCCGGGGAAACCCCGACCGCCGCGTTCGAGCTCCCCCTGGACGGCCCGGGTGCGCTGGACGCGCTCGCGGAGCTCGGCAGGTGCGGGGGCCGCGTCACCGGGCTGGCTGGCGGCGTCGTCAGCGGGCGACGCCCGGCCCCGGCGGACTGAGGCGCGGGACGAGCCGCCGCACGGCCAGTCCCGCCGACACCGGGTCGGTCGTCACCCCGGAGCCGGCGTTCGGGGGTACCGAACGCCTGCGATCGGTCCGCATCCCCACCGCCGGTCGTACGGCACGATAGGCGCATGCGCCGCGCACTCATCCTGGACGCCGCCCGCACCCCCTTCGGCCGCTACCGGGGAGGCCTGTCCCAGGTCCGGGTGGACGACCTCGCAGCCCTGCCCATCCTGGAGCTGCTGCGCAGGCACGGACCGGACGGTTCGGCGGCCCTGGACCCCGCGGCGATCGACGACGTCGTCTACGGCAACACCAACGGGGCCGGGGAGGAGAACCGCGACGTTGCCAGGATGGCCGCTCTCCTGGCCGGCCTGCCGGTGACGGTTCCCGGCGTCACGGTCAACCGGCTCTGCGCCTCGGGCGGCGAGGCCGTGGTCCAGGCCGCGCGGTCCGTCCGCGCGGGGGACGCGGACCTCGTCATCGCCGGCGGCGTCGAGGGGATGAGCCGCGCGCCGTTCGTGATGGCCCGGCCCGACCGGGAACTGCCCGACCGCATGGAGGTCGTGTCGACGGCGTTGGGGTGGCGGTTGGTGAACCCGAGGATGCCCGAGCAGTGGACGTTGGCGCTCGGCGCGGCCGCCGAGCGGGTGGCGTGGGAACTGGGCATCGACCGGGCGCGGCTGGACGAGTTCGCCCTGCGATCCCACCGCAGGGCGGCGGCGGCCTGGGACGCCGGGGTGCACGACGGTTTCGCCTTCGCGGTGCGCACACCCGGTGGTCAGACGGTGCGGCGGGACGAGTCGGTCCGCCCGGAGACGAGCGCGGAGAAGCTGGCCGCGCTGCCACCCGCCTTCTCCCCGGACGGAACCGTCACCGCCGGCAACTCCTCGCCCCTCAACGACGGCGCGGTGGCGATGCTGGTCGGCACCGAGGTGACCGCCGGCGAGCTGGGTGTCACCCCGCTGGGCGAGGTGGTGGGCAGCGAGGTCGCCGCCGTCGACCCGGCCCGGTTCCCCCTGGGCCCCGTACCCGCGATCCAGCGCCTGCTGAAGCGGCTGGACGTCCGCGCGTCCGACGTGTCGTTGTGGGAGATCAACGAGGCCTTCTCCGCCGTCGTGCTGTCCGTGCTCCACGAACTGCCGACCATCGACACCCAGCGGGTCAACGTGCACGGGGGCGCGCTCGCCTACGGGCACCCGCTCGGCGCGTCGATGGCACGCGTGGTGGCCGACCTGTGCCGCCACCTCGGCGCGCGCGGCGGCGGCATCGGCATCGCCGCCGCGTGCGTCGGCGTCGGCCAGGGGCTGGCGCTCGCCGTGCGGGTCTGACCGCACGGGGCCTGGCCGGGCCCCGGAAGCCCCGAGCGGGGGCCGGAGGGCGCACCGGCGGCGGGGC
>NZ_AGVX02000407.1 GCF_000239155.1 Actinoalloteichus spitiensis RMV-1378 | reverse complement strand
GGGTGCGGAGCACCGCACGCCCGGTGCTCGGCCGGGCTCACGGCCGCCCAGCCACGAGGTAGGTGAAGGGGTACTCGAAGTAGGAGCCGTCAGGAAGCCGCATCGTGGAACGTCCCGTCAGTTCCTCGGCGGCCACCACCGTCCAGCCGGTGTCCTCGTACAGGGCCCGCAGGCTCGGCGGGTCGAGCTCCGTGGGGCGCAGCCCGCTGCGGGCGACCGCGGCCATTCCCGGGGGTGGTGAGGCGAACTTCCCGAGCATCTCCTCGACCGCGACCGAGAACGCGGGGGTGATCTCGATGTCGAAGACCCGCCCCGCACGGCCCGTCAGGGTCGCCAGCGTCGTCAGGGCCGCGGGCCAGTCGGCCGGGTCCATCGCGTGCAGGACGCCGCGCAGGTGGACGTTGGCCTCGCCGAACGCGGCACGCAGCTCCGCCGCGGCGTCCACGTCGGTGGCGTCGAGCACGTCGAACGACAGGCCGGGGCGGGCCCGGCCGCGCGCGGCGGCCACCGCCGCCGCGGAGACGTCCACACCCACGACCGTCGGGTAGTGCTCGGCGAGGTGGTCGGTGAGGAGCCCGTCTCCGCATCCCAGGTCGACCAGGGGGAGTTCGGGAGGGAGGTGGTCGAGCATGACCGGGAGGTAGGGGGCCATCTCGGCACCAGAACCGAAGTGCCAGGGGGGACTGGGAGCACCGGCGTCGCTGGTGATGTCCCGCCAGTAACGTTCCCAGTTGACCCCGTTGTTTCGGCCGGAATCCAGAATCACGTGCGGTCTCCTCGCGCGAACGGTGTGCGTCGGGTCGCGGTCGCCGGAACGGCCGGGGGGAGCCGGAGGCGCGGGTGCGGCGCCGCGTGGGAGTTGAGGACCCGAACCAGGTGGTCGAAATGGCGACGGTCGGGAATTCGGAGTCGCGTGACGGTGGTGGAATACAGGACGTGATCGCTGAAAAGAGGTATACCAACGTCGATGACCGGCCGGCAAGAAGGAAGGGTCCGTTGGGCGCCTGCTTCCCCCATCCGAGTAGGGTGATACCGCCGATTCAGCAGGTGGGAGCTCGTTCGGTGGCCCCGCTCCGCCGCCCGTGCGGACGGACGCCCCGGACTCCGGGGAATGGTGCGGGGCAGCGTTGGTCCCGGGGGTCGTGGCGAACGGGAGAATCCTGAACGGGGTCGTTTCCCTCCGTCGGTTGGAGCAGGGATTGAACCCGGTCCGGCACGGTCGGTGAGAACCGTGCACCGGCTGGGATGCTTTCGTCGCCCGAATTCCGGAATCGAACGCCGAGGGGGTCGCGGTGCCCTCGCCGAGGAATAGCATTCCGGTATGCACACCGACCGACAGCTGGTGGCCGACGAGTACTACGGCGACACCAGGCTCCTGCGGGCCCGGCAACGGCTTTTCGACTTCCAGCGTCCTCGGTTCGACCTCCACGACGACGTCGCCTCCGTGGTGGCCGTCGGGGCAGGGCCCGTCATCGACGTGGGGTGCGGGAACGGCCTGCTGCGCGCCCGCCTCGCCGCGCGCAGACCCGACCTGGACCTGTTCGGCGTCGACGTCTCCACCGGCATGGCGCCCGACGTGGTCGGGGACGTCCAGGCGTTCCCGGTCGCCGACGGCGTGGCCGGCGCCGTGGTCGCCATGCACATGCTGTACCACGTGCCCGACATCGTGACCGCGGTCCGGGAGATGGCCCGGGTCCTGCGGCCCGACGGCATCGCGGTGGCCACCACCAACGACTCCACTTCGCTGACCGAGTTGTACACCTTGGCCGACCACGCGTTCGCGGACGTCGGCGGCGGACCGGTTCCGCCCCGCCCGGACGCGCGGTTCGGTCTGCACCACGCGCACCTGCTCGCCGCGGCGTTCGGGGAGGTGGGGGTACGACGCCGTGCGTACACGGTCGTCTGCGACCAGCTCGAACCCCTGCTCGGATACCTGGACTCCCTGCGCCCCGCGTGGCGACACCTGCTGCCATCCGGTGTGGCCTGGGAGGACTTCCTCGCCGCGGCGGAGGGCAGGCTGCTCGCCGCCCTCACCAGCGGCCCCTTCACCTCCCGCGGCGAAGCCGGCATGATCATCGGACGTGTGCCCCGCGCGTCCCGGTGAGCATCCGCCGCGCCGGCTCCCGAGACCGCCGGCCCGACTACCGGCGCACGACCTCGAGCACGCACTCGGCGTCGGGGCGGTCTCCATGCCGCGCGCGGAGCAGCAGTCCGGTCCGGTCGAGGAGAACGGAGTACTCGTGTTCGGTGCGTTCGCGTCCGCCGCACATCGTGGCCAGCCACACGCCCATCGCGGGAATCACCGGGGTCCGGTCCCGCGCCGACGGCACGAAGCCGATCACCAGCAGCCGGGCGTCGTTGTCCAGCACCCGGGCCAGCGACCGCAGCACGGCGACGGCGTCCTCGTCGGCGAGGCACGGCAGCACGTGGCACAACAGGTAGACGTCCCCGTCCCGGGGGAGGACGTCGTCGTCGGGTAGGCGACAGCGGGAACGCACTCCCGCCCGCCGCAGCTCCTCGGCCACCGGCTCCCGTCCCGCGCGGGGCACGCCGGCCAGCGTCCCGACGAGGTGCGGCTGGGCGGCGAGCAGTGCCGCGAGGAGACGCGCGCCCCCCGCCCCCACGTCGACCACGTGCCGCACCGAGGCGAGGTCCACCGAGCGGGGGACGAGTCGCGCGGCCACGCTGGCCTCCAGCGCCCGCCCCACCGCTCCGGCCAGGGACGGAGCGTGCGCGAGGTGGTCGGACAGGGACGAGCCGTGCACCACCGGGAAGGCGGCCTCCCCGGTGCGCAGCGTGTGCTCCACGGCCGACCACGCGGCCAACACCGGGCCCGTGTTCGCCAGTTCGAGGAGACCGCCCAGCGAGCCCGGCCCCTCCACCAGCAGTTCCCCGGTGTCCGACAGGACGAAGTGGTCCGGTGCGTCCGCCACGAAGACACCAGCGGCCTCCCCGGCGCGGAGGAAGCGCGACAGCGTCTCCGGGTGCGTCCCGGTGCGGCGAGCGAGTTCGTCGGAGCTGGGCTGGTCTCGCGCCATCTCCCGGACGACCCCTGTCCTGACGAGCGCGGCAAGCGCCTGGCCCAGGCATCCCGCGGCGAAGAACCGGGCGAGCCGCAACGCCGCCGGGGAGTCGGGTACCTGGGCGGGGCACGGGCGGGGGGATGTGGTCACCTCGAACTCCTCGGGGGTCAGCCCGGGTGGGCGGCGGGCGCCACCTCACTCCGGGACGTGGCGGAGGCGGAGGCCGGCCAGCGGGCCCGTCCGGGAGGTGACCGAGCGGTCGAACTCCGCCTTGACGGTGCCCATCCGGTCCGCGATCGCCGCGACCGTCACCTCGTCGTGGTGCGGCGAGTTGGGCAGGAGGCGCAGCGCCGACATCGGGTGGCCGTGCGCGCCGTGCCTGTACGCGGGCAGGAATCCCAGCACGATCGGCGCGGTGACCTCGTGCTGGGGGTCGAGCCCAGCCAGGCGCTGGTAGAGGGCCTGGGTGTAGCGGTTGGCGTCGTCGACGAGCAGGGGCTCGGCCCCGCCGAGTTCGGCGAAGGTGGGCGGACCTCCCGGTGCCACCGGCCAGAACACGGACGCCACGCCGGGGCTGGTGGGATTCACCAGTTCGTAGCCGGACCGTGGGAGGTGCGCGCGGAACACGTTGTTCATCGCGGTGACGTGGGCGAGGTGGACCCGGAAACCGGTGGTGCCCACGCTGTGGAGCGCGGCGAAGGCGGACAGGATGCCCGCCGCGCCCCGGGAGTGCTCGATCGTGTGATGGAGTACCAGGTTGCCGCCCCACGGCCGCCACTCGGCGCCGTGCGGGTCCTCCTGCAGCGTGTGCAGCTCGGCCGCGTTCCTGACCAGGAAGGCGCTGGAGGGGTAGGGGCAGAAACCGGCCTTGTGGAAGTCGGCCGTCATGGAGTCCGCCCAGGCCACCTCGGCGACCTGGCCGCTGACCTCCCGGAGGGCACCGAGCGTCACCGGGTCGATCTCCAGGGGGTTGCCGGGGAAGTCGTAGTCGCGGAAGAACAACCACGGCCAACCGTGGGCGGTGTCGAAGTGCACGTACGGCCGGTAGGGCAGCGAACCGCTCAGCCGGGTCAGGCCGGCGGCGACCGGACCGACCGGGTCGACGATGTGGTCCATGATGCTGCCGCCGGAGAGCACGACGCAGGCCACGGGCGTTCCCCGGTCGAGCAGGTCGGCCACCGCGGTGAGCACCCGCTCGGCGGTGGCCGCGCTGTCACGTGCTGGGGTGGGCACGCGCACGCACGCCTGGGAGCCCAGCCCGAGGATGGCGCACACCGACTCCACGCTGTCGTGGTTGTGCTCGGTCGTGACCACCGCTGGTGCGGGGCCACCCGCCAAGCCTCGCCGGCCGGATTCGGGCAGGCACCGGTTCAGTCCGATCCGGACGGCGTACATCAGACCGGCCTTGCCGCCGAAGGAGAACGTGCCGCCCGCGCCGTCGCGCGGCCAACCGGCCAGCTCGGCGAGCTGGCGGACCAGTTGACGTTCGATCTCGAGGGTGCCGCCGGACAGGAGGTCCCACAACGTGTTGGGGGTGTAGAGCTGCGCCAACGTCGCCGCGGTGACCGTGTCGAACAGCGGGACCGGGAAGATGTTGAAGAGGTTGCCGGGTGCGTGGGCGCGCAGTTGGGCGCCCAGCCCGGCGGTCACCCCGCGCAACACCAGGTCGGGGTCGGACATGCGTTCGGGCACCGTCTCGAACTCCCGCAGCCAGCCGAGGTCCGGAGGAGCCGTGCCCAGCCAGGCACTGTCGGGATGGGAGGGAGCGGCCAGCACGCGGAGCGCGTGGCTGATCCGTTCGGGGAGCTGACCTCGGTTGTGCTCGGTGGGGTGCAGCGTGCGGTGGCGCAGTTCGGTCAGCGTCTCGACGAAATCCCTGCTGGGCATGGCTGGCTCCTTCGGCCGGCTCAGACGGTCGCGTAGGTGTGGTCGGCGCCGGCTCGCCAGGGGAAGAAGTGCAGGTTCCAGGTGTTCAGCACGTTGGCGTACAGCGCGAGCGCGTTGATCAGGGCGAAGTACTGCTCACGCGTCTCGACGCCGGGTAGCGTCTCCAGGACGCGTTGGGTGAAGTCCCAGAGCGTGTTCAGGCCGGTGTAGCCGAGGAACTCGGCGGGCGTCCTGATCAGCATCGGGGTGATGCGCAGGAGGTCGGCGAGGGAGATGTCGGTGGTGCGGGACATCGTCACCAGGCCGTTCAGCGCGGAGTAGCCCAGCGGCCGCACCTCGCCGTTGAGGAAGACGAGGGTGGAGAAGTACTGGTCGTAACTGCCGGCTCGGCTGGCGATCCGCCCTTCGTGCATGGCGACGATCTCCTGGGGCGGGTCGATCCACACCCGCGCGATCTCGTCGTGGATCTCCTCCACCAGTTTCTGCACGGCGGGGGAGTCCACCGGAGCGGTGCGCGGGAGCACGAAGTTCCGCACCTCCTCCCCTTTCCGGCGGACCCGGACCTCGATCACCTGCTTGCTGTTCCACGCCGCCTCCCAGCAGGCCCGGCCGGCGGCGCGCAGCGCGTCGACGTCCTCCGGCACCACGTGCCCGACCGGGGCGGCGGGGAGGTACTCGCTGAGGGGCCCGTACTTGACGGCGAGGTGTTGCAGCTGGGAGAGGAAGACCGTTCCGTCCGGGGACTTCGTCCGATCCTCCTTGTACTCGGCGCGCGTGTAGACGAGCTGGTGGTGGGGAACGAGGTGGTAGAGGTGGTTCCCGGAGACAAGGGCGTGGTTCTGCAGGCTGTTGTACGGGAGCAGTTCGTTCCACAGCAAATCCGCCAGCCGTGGGTTGCGGTCCTCGTTGAGGTCGGCGGTGACGGTGATCCCGGGCTGGACCCATTCGATTTCGATCTGCCGCATGTTCATGTCCCTTCTTTTCGTTGGTCGTGGGATAAGCGGGACGGGGCGTCAGGGGCGAAAAGGGTGCGTAACGTCGACTTGTCCGGTTTTCCGCCCTCGGTGAGGGGAATGGTGTCGACGAATCGGATGACTCGGGGTACGTGCGGTTCACCGAGCTGTGCCTCGACGTGGTCGCGGAGTTCGTCGGGGTCCACCGTTCCGCCGGCGAGGACGACCGCCGCGCAGACCCGCTCGCCCCGGTCGACGTCGGGAAGGCCGACGACCCCGGCCTGGAGGACCTTCGGGTGGTGGCAGAGGACGTCCTCGACCCGGCGGGAGTAGACGTTGTACGCCTCGACGATGATGAGGTCGTGGGCGCGGTCGACGATGCGGAGCAGGTCCGGCTCGGGGAGGTGGCCCAGGTCGCCGGTGCGCACCCACCCGTTCACCAGCACCTCGCCCGTCCGGTGCGGGTCGGCGTGGTACCCGCTCATCGTCATCGGGGAGCGGACCCAGATCTCCCCCACCACGCCCGGTGGGACGACCACACCGGAGGCGTCCCGGATCTCCACCTCGACGCCCGGGAGCAGTCGGCCGGCGTGGTCCAGCAGCTCGGGGTGAGCGTGGTCCTCGGGAGGGAGCGCGCACACGAACCCGGTCTCCTGGGTGCCGTAGTTCTGCATGAGGCGGGCGCCGAGCCGGCGCAGCGCGACGGAGGTGCGGGCGGGCACGGCGGGCGCCCC
>NZ_AGVX02000408.1 GCF_000239155.1 Actinoalloteichus spitiensis RMV-1378 | reverse complement strand
GAGACCGCGCTGCCCGGCGCGCACCGCGCCGCCGGGCCGCCCGCCCGTTCCCGGGCGGGCGGTGCACCTCAGTCGCGTCCGGGGAAGGCGACGGTGACGGGGTCCACCCCGAGCTCCTGGCGCCACCGGACCGCCCGTCGCGCCGCGTCGACCAGCGCGGCGAAGGCGGCCGCCCGCAGTTCGCCGTCGGCCGAGCGCTCCAGGACGTACCGCCACGCCGCGGCGGCGTCGGTCTCGGCGGTGAGGACGAGCACCAGCGCGGAACGGGCGTCCACCACGGGTTCGGGTGTCTGGTACGAGGGCTCCGCCGGCACCGGGTCGGTCCCTCCCACCGCGAGCAGGGCCTCGACCTCGTCGCGGCGGCGGCGGTGCTCCGTCCGGCCCTCCGCCAGTGCCTCGTCGTGCTGTTCGTCGAGGTAGGCGTCGGCCAGGCCGTAGGCCCAGAACGCCGCGTGCTCCGCGGCGAGGGCGCGCTGCACGGCGTCGGTCGCCTCGGCCGCCGGGCTCAGCGGGGTGCCGGACGGGCTGGTTTGGTTCGCGGCTGCTGACGTGCTCATGGACGGGACCTCACAGAACGTCGTGGAGGGTGGCGCAGCTGGCGGCGACCGCGGCGACCAGGCCGACCCGGAAGCCCGGGACGGTGGCCACCAGGGCACTGGCCTGCTCGCGGGACGCGTCCACGGCCGCCAACAACTCCTGGCGCGCCGCCTCGGGGTCGCCAGGTGGTTCGGGCGGTGGGGGCGGGGAGGCCGACGAGGGGGCCGCGCTCTCCTCACCCTCCGGCACGGGCGGTGCGACCCGGTCGATCTCGGCGGCGAGGGCCTCGGCGTGCTCGGCGCGGTCCGAGGCGACCAGGGCCACCGCCGCGAGACCCGGGTGCGCCGAGGCGACGGCCTCGGCCAACGCGGCGTCCGCCCTGGCCGAGGCCAGCAGCGGTTCGAGGACGTCGGGTTCCGGTTCGGCTGGGGGCTCCGAGGTGCACGCGGTGAGCACCGGTGCCGCCAGGGCGCCCAGCACGCCGGCGATCAGGAGTCTCCGTCGGCCGAAGGAGAAGCGGCCCTGCGGTGGCGAGGTCACGAGGGATCATCCTGCCAGCGGCGGTGCACCGGCCGGCCGGGCAGGGGAGGGCTCGCTCCACCACCCCACCCGGCGTGGGGCAACCACGTCGAGCGGGTACGCGCTACGCTGGGCGACCACGACCGGCGAGGTGCAGCGCCGGTCGGTCCTGGGCATGCCTCCGTCGAGACGGCGTGCCACGACCCGGCCTGCACCGGGAGTGGGGAGTGTCGGACGTGCCGAGCGGGCAGGACGCCGCGGAACTCGAGACGATCGTGGCCGGTGTGGTCGGCGATCTGGGCTACGACCTGGAGTCGCTCGACGTCCAGCGCGCCGGTGGGCGCCGCGTGGTCCGGGTCGTCGTCGACCGTGACAGCGGGGTCGGCCTCGACGAGATCGCCGAGGCGAGCCGTGCCGTGTCCGCCGCCCTGGACGAGCGCGAACAGGTGCTCGCCGGCCCCTACACCCTGGAGGTCACCTCACCCGGAGTCGACCGGCCCCTGACGCGGCCGAGGCACTGGCGCCGAGCTCGCCACCGCCTGGTGCGGACGCGGCTGGCGGAGGGTGGTGAGCTGACCGGCCGGGTCGGCGACGCCGACGACGAGGGCGTCACGCTGCTCGTCGACGGCAGCCTGCGGAGGCTCGCGTTCCACGAGGTGGAGCGGGCCGTCGTCGAGGTGGAGTTCCGGCAGCCGCCGGTAGACGAACTGAAGCTGCTGGACCTGGGGGGTGCCGCCGACGACGGGGCCGCACCCGAGCAGGGCGCGAGCGAGGAGAGGCCGAAGTGAACGTGGACATCGCCGCACTGCGGGCGATCGAGCGTGACAAGGAGATTCCTTTCGAGACCGTCCTCGAAGCGATCGAGACCGCGCTGTTGACGGCTTACAAGCACACCGAGGGCCACCAGCCCCACGCGAGGGTCGACATCGACCGCAAGACGGGTGTCGTGCGGGTCCTCGCCCACGAGATCGGCGAGGACGGGGAGCCGGGGCCGGAGTGGGATGACACCCCCGAGGGCTTCGGCCGGATCGCCGCCACCACGGCCAGGCAGGTCATCCTGCAGCGCCTGCGTGACGCCGAGCACGACCGGACCTACGGGGAGTTCGCGACCAAGGAGGGCGAGATCCTCGCCGGCGTGGTGCAGCGGGACTCGCGGGCCAACTCGCGGGGCATGGTCGTGGTCGAGCTGGGGGACACCGAGGGCGTGATCCCGCCGGCCGAGCAGGTGCCCGGGGAGTCCTACGAGCACGGCAGCAGGCTGAAGTGCTACGTGGTCGGTGTGGCCAGGGGGGCGAGGGGGACCCAGATCACCCTCTCCCGGACGCATCCGAACCTGGTGCGGCGGCTGTTCGCCCTGGAGGTCCCCGAGATCGCCGACGGTGTGGTGGAGATCCCCGCGGTGGCCCGGGAGTCGGGGCACCGCAGCAAGATCGCGGTGCACTCCACCGTGCAGGGCGTCAACGCCAAGGGCGCCTGCATCGGCCCGATGGGCGCCCGGGTGCGCAACGTGATGAGCGAGCTCGGCGGTGAGAAGATCGACATCGTCGACTACTCGGAGGACCCGGCTACCTTCGTCGGCAACGCGCTCTCACCGGCCAAGGTAGTATCGGTGGAGGTCGTCGACGAACGCGCCAAGACGGCCAGGGTGGTGGTCCCCGACTACCAGCTGTCGCTCGCGATCGGCAAGGAAGGCCAGAACGCCAGGCTGGCGGCCCGGCTGACCGGCTGGCGGATCGACATCAGGAGCGACGCCGAACCGAGCACGCCGGCCGCTGGCGGCGGGGAGTCGACGGACCAGGCCACCGGCGCACCAGCAGCCGGTTCGGCTGAGTGAACGGCAAGGGTTAGACTTTCATTGGATCACCACCGACCGGGAGCACCCGCGCGGTCACGTCCGGGCACGGGTCCCGTACGTACCTGTGTGGGCTGCCGAGGGCGTGTGGTGTCTTCCGAGCTACTGCGAGTGGTGGCCGTGGTCGTCGGCGAGAGCCGAGCCGTGGTCCCGGATCCCCAGCGAAGGCGGCCGGGTCGAGGGGCGTGGGTGCACCCCGATCCGGAGTGCCTGCGCCGGGCCGAGCGGCGGCGCGCGTTCCCGCGTGCCCTCCGGGTGCCGGGGCCGGTGGACGTGTCGGCGGTCGAGCGCCACCTCGGGCAGAATGCTCGGAGTATTCAGACCGACGTGGGACTTCCCCCACGTCCGGCAGCAGAAGGAAGCAGGTCGACCCGTCATGAAGCAGCCGTGAAGCTGAAGCCATGAACGCGCTTCGACGGTAGGACGAGGTCGAGCGGGATTTGCCGCCCGGCCTCACCAGATGAGGAGAGCAGTGGCAGGCAAGGCCCGCGTGCACGAGCTCGCGAAAGAGCTCGGTGTCACGAGCAAGGAAGTACTGAAGAAACTCGCCGACCTCGGCGAATACGTGAAGTCCGCGTCCTCCACGGTGGAGGCCCCCGTCGCGCGGCGACTGCGCGACGCCTTCCCCCGGTCGGGGGACTCGTCCAACGGCAAGGGCCGTCGTCCGGGGCCGCGCCCCG